>DATCZR010000359.1:0-9740 GCA_036525835.1 Cyclobacteriaceae bacterium | reverse complement strand
CTAGCCAGTGCTGATGTTTTTAAAAAAGTTCTTCTTCCTATTGATGTTTTTATAAGTGTCATAATCTTGGATGTCTTAGAGGGTTGATGCGGTCTTGATAGCTTGCTTGATTCGAACATAAGTGCCACAGCGGCAGATGTTGCCATTCATGGCAGCTTCAATTTCTTCATCACTTGGATTTGGATTGGACTTTAGCAGTGCAGCGGCACTCATAATCTGACCTGCCTGACAGTATCCACACTGAGGAACGTCTTGTTCCAACCAGGCTTTTTGGACGGGGTGATCACCGTTTTCGGAAAGCCCTTCAATGGTGGTAATTTCTTGCCCTGCTGCTGAAGTAACGGGGAGCGTACATGAACGCGTAGCCACACCATTTACATGAATGGTGCAAGCCCCGCACATGGCAATGCCGCAGCCAAATTTAGTACCCTGAAGATCTAAGTGATCCCGCAGCACCCAAAGTACGGGGGTGGTTGGGTCAACATCTACTTCTTGTTTTTTGCCGTTAATGTTTAGTTTGAAAATGGCCATGATGATATCGATTTTAAATGATAGAATTTGTCTTACTGAATTACCCTAGGAAGATAATAAAATCTACTGGATAATAATTAAAAATTCAACCGGTGGAGCTTGTAGACAAGCGAATTATCTGCATCTCTCCATCAAAAATAGTGATAATTAAAGTTTTTATTAACCGTACACAGTGACTCTATTTCCTTTTGTAGACCATTTTACCACCGACAAAAGTCTGCATGACTTTGGCATCTTTTATTTTGAGTGGATCAATCGCGGTCAGATCCTGATCAATAATCACAAAGTCAGCCAGTTTTCCTGGTTGCAATGTTCCTTTGATATTTTCATCAAAGGAAGCATAAGCTGCATTGCGGGTATATCCAGCTAAAGCTTGTTCAACAGAAATTTTTTGTTCGGGCACCCATCCATTGGGATTTTGATTATCTAGCGTTCTCCGGGTGACGGCAGCATATATTCCTATCAATGGAATGGGTGGTGCTACGAACCAGTCACTTCCAAAGGCCACTTTTGCACCGGCATCAAACAAGGATTTAAATGCATAAGTAGTTTTAATACGTTCAGGACCTATTACTTTTTCTGCCCAACGACCATCATCAATGGCATGATAAGGTTGCATGCTGGGAATGACACCAAGTTGTGCAAACCTGGGTATATCATTTGTTGCAACGTGTTGGGCATGCTCAATTCTGAATCTCCTATCCTTCGATCCATTTTCATTTTCTACCTTTTTGAAAATGTTTAATAATGTATTGATGGCCCGGTCACCTATCGCATGGACCATCAATTGCAGTCCTGCGCTATCCGCACTCGCTATCCAGTTGTATAAATCCCTTTCACTGTTTACGAAAAAACCGCTGTCGTTGGGTGCATCCGTGAAGGGTTTATAAAAGGCTGCCGTATGTGAACCTAGTGATCCATCCACAAATCCTTTTAGTCCGCCAATCTTTAGCCATTTGTCTCCATTGCCTTCCCTTTTTACTTTCTGTGCAAGTTCAGGCCATTGATTTATAGGCGCCATCGCGTAAATTCTGGTGATCATTGTTTTATTGGCTCGGGCACGTTCCAAACCATCCATGAATCCCGCCATGTGATGAACTGATGTCACTCCATGCGAGGCGACATAGTTCATGGCTGCTTGTAGTGCGTCGTCAATTTGTTGTTCGGTTGGTGGAGGCACCTTATCAAAGATCATATCCATCGCATTGTCTTTAAAGACTCCTGTCAGTTCTCCCTTCTTATTTCGTACTATGGTTCCGCCTGGAACATCGTGGACAGATTTGGTTATTCCTGCCGCCTTCAATGCGGCAGAATTGGCTAATGACATATGTCCGTCCAGGCGTGTTACCCAAACGGGATGATCAGGGGTGAATTGATCAATCCACTCTTTGGCAGGTAATTCTCCGCCCCAATTCTCATGATCCCAATCTCCGCCCAAAATCCAGGTGCCAGCAGGCACAGATTCAACAAATTCCTTAATCCGAGCCGCAAATTCTTCTGGCGTTTTGGCATCTCTAAGCTGGACGGAAGACAGGTTAAATCCACCAGTTAAAAAATGGACATGGCTGTCAATGAAACCAGGTGTGACGAACTGACCTTTGGCGTCAATCAATATCGTGTTTTCAGACTTATACGCTATCACCTCTTCACTTGATCCTATGGCAAGGATAGTATCCCCACTTACGGCTAATGCCTGAGCAGTGGGTTGGTTTTCATTACCTGTCCAAATTATGGCATTGAATACAATCAGATTAGAATTGTGGGAGTTCTTCTGGCAAGAAAAAAGGGATAGAAGAATCGCAATACCGGCGAAGCCGGTCCTCCAATTAAAAGCTAGGAATTTGGACATAAATAATGATTTTTAAGAATCACTCAATTTCGATCATTTTAAGGTTGATACAATGCATTTGATACTGCAATTTTTCTAAAGTTGAGACGACTAATTAAAGATATTTCGATTAAATTGATAGTCGATTAGGCAACCAACCAATACTACATAGCTATGAATTTCTTGGAGATCATCAATCTATTCCGGCAAGGTAAAACCAGCGCTAAAAGTCACATGAAAAATTTGATAGAAATGGCTGCAGCTGACGGTCATTTTGATACCATTGAATATGATCTTCTTAAAAAAATTGCTAAGAGAAATGGAATTTCTGAGGGACAACTCAAAACGATTCAATCAAATCCAGGCAATATTTCGTTTGAAGTGCCAAATGATGAAAAGGAAAAGTTTTATCAATTATATGACCTGGTTCATATGATGACTATTGATAACGAGATCCACAGGGAGGAGGCAAAATTATGCAACCTGTTTGCCATTAAATTTGGATATCCAAAAGATAAAGCAAATGATCTGATTGAAGCTATTCAGGGTAACATATCACATGGTCAAGGTCATCAGGAGACTATGACGCGAGTTACAATGATGATGCATTAAGAGGGATCCGACCGATTGAGGTATACTTCAAGTTTTTCTTGTTAATTCTATTTTGCCATATGAAACGGTTTTTGAAAAGCCGTTGCAATTATTATTGTGGCCGATTTTAAAGATGCATGGTATTTGTTATACTTTAGCAATATGAGAAAGGTTGTATTACAACTATTTTTGAGCTTCATGTGGATAGGCGTAACGGCTCAATTTAAAAACATCAAATTGGCCGAACAGGAAACGGATGGGCGTCCAATGGTTGAGCCCAGTATTGTGGTAAATCAAAAAGATGAGAAAAATATAATCGCAGCCTACAGCACAGATCGCATTAGTTATACGCAAGACGGAGGCGTAACCTGGATCGAAACAAAAGTGACTTCTCCATACGGAGTATACGGTGATGTAGTCCTGGAGTCTGACAAAAAAGGGAATTTGTATTTTGTGCATTTATCAGACCCAAGTGGTGAAGGAAGAAGCAACGAAGCCTGGCTAGACAGAATTGTTTGTCATCTGTCAACAGATGGAGGTAAAAAATGGGATGAAGGTCATTCAATAGGTCATAACCCTCCCAAAGATCAAGACAAACCCTGGATAGCCATACATCCTCGAAAGGGAAACCTGATTGTTACCTGGACTCAATTTGATAAATATGGTATTAAGGATCCAGCTTGCCAATCGAATATTTTGTTCAGTAGTTCTTCCAATGGAAAAAAGTGGAGTGATCCATTTCAGCTAAGCCAAAACCCAGGTGATTGCATCGATAGCGACAATACGACAGAAGGCGCAGTGCCAGCCATTGGATATGATGGTAAAATTTTTGTGACCTGGTCAAATGCAGGAACCATTTATCTGGATCGATCTTATGATGAGGGTAATACCTGGTTGCGCAATGATATACCCATAGCCAAACAATACGGTGGTTGGGATATGCATATTCCGGGACTGAGCAGATGTAATGGAATGCCTGTATTGAAAATAGATAACAGCACTGGCAAAAGCACCGGCGCGTTATATGTCACGTGGGCAGATCAACAAAATGGAGAAGATGATACAGATATTTGGATGATGAGGTCTCCCAATCATGGAGACAACTGGACGGCACCTATTAAAATAAATCAGGATTCATCCTCAAGCCATCAATTTTTACCCTGGATGACCATTGATCATTCCACGGGCTATGTGTACGTGGTATACTATGATCGTAGAAACTATGATGACAATCGAACAGATGTTTACCTGGCTTATTCTACAGACGGGTACGTGTATAACGAAGTAAAAATCAGCGAATCACCTTTTACTCCAACTGCAGATACGTTCTTTGGCGATTACACCAACATTTCTGCCAGCAACGGAATTATTGCTCCTGTTTGGACAAGAATGGATGAGGGAAAAACAAGCATCTGGACCACCATCATCAAGCAAGAGGATCTCATTAAGCCACAAGTTCCAGCTAAGAAGAAGTAGTTTGAACTTTGATGGCAATATCCCTAAATGCGCTCACGAAGTTTTCAGGTAATTGAGCTCCTGAAATTCCATATTTATTATTAATAATGTAGAATGGTACGCCACTGATGCCACGCTGGTGGTTGAGCTGCTCCAGGTATTCTACTTCAACGGTTCCTTCGTCAGAATCCAAAAGTGTTTCGGCTTTTGTTTTATTTAATCCTGCTGCGGCAACTAGGTTGATGAGATTTTCGTCCACAGTTAGATCAACCCCATCTTCAAAGTAAGCTTTGAGCAAGGCTTCTTTTACAGCTGGCTGACAACCTTCAGTTTTGGCCAGCCAAATGAGCCGATGCGCATTTTTGGAATTGGGTGACTTGGTTTGGTTTTCGTACTTAAAAGTGAGGCCTTCTGTAGCGGCTACCTCAGCAACATTTTCTGTGAGTTCTCTGTATCGAGCTTCTCCACCAAACTTGGCTGTCAGGTAGGCCTTCTGATTTTTTCCTTCCTTAGGCATATTGGGATTGAGTTCAAACGGCAGGTAATTGATCTCAAATTCAAACTCGTCCTCAAGGGAGCGGATGGCTTTTTCCAGTCGTCTTTTCCCAATATAGCACCAGGGGCACACTACATCAGAAACCACATCGACCGTAATCTTTTCCATCTATCTTTAATTTATTTCTATCCAACAACAATAGCCCCAGCATTGGTTCACCGTACCGTGGTGGTGGGTATTTATTAACCTTTATTGTATTTTTGTGTTCTCTTATTGAAAAACAGCATAATTAAAGCATAACATGGTAGAAGAAAAGGTAAAATTCAAAGTAAAAGACATTAAACTGGCCGAATGGGGCCGAAAAGAAATTGAACTGGCCGAGGCTGAAATGCCCGGTTTGATGGCCATCCGAGAGGAATTTGGCCCTAATAAACCCCTTAAAAATGCGCGTATTGCGGGTTGTCTTCACATGACAATTCAAACTGCCGTATTGATTGAGACTTTGACCGAGCTTGGCGCCCAGGTTTCATGGTCTTCCTGCAACATATTTTCCACTCAAGATCATGCAGCCGCTGCCATCGCACAAGCAGGAATTCCTGTTTTTGCCTGGAAGGGTATGAATGAGCAAGAATTTGATTGGTGTATTGAGCAGACATTACATGCTTTTGAGGGCGGAGAGCCTCTAAACATGATTCTTGATGATGGGGGTGATCTTACCAATATGGTTCTGGATCGCTTTCCTGAGTTGGTACCGGGTATAAAAGGAATTTCTGAAGAGACCACAACTGGTGTTCACCGACTGATTGAGCGTATGCACAAGGGCACATTGCCTATGCCTGCCATCAACGTCAATGACTCGGTGACTAAATCCAAATTTGATAACAAATACGGATGTAGGGAATCTTGTGTGGATGCCATTCGCAGGGCAACAGATATCATGATGGCCGGAAAGGTTGCTGTGGTTGCTGGTTATGGTGATGTAGGAAAAGGATCTGCTGCCTCATTGCGTGGTGCCGGAGCCAGAGTGATTGTTACTGAAATTGATCCCATATGTGCATTGCAAGCAGCCATGGATGGTTATGCTGTAAAACGCATGGACGATGCAGTGAAAGAAGCCGACATCGTAGTAACCGCTACTGGCAACTTCAACATCCTGGTGGATCGTCATTTCAAATCAATGAAAGACAAAGCCATAGTTTGTAACATTGGTCATTTTGACAATGAGATTGATGTGGCCTGGTTAAATAAGAATACGAAGAAAGACACGATCAAACCACAGGTAGATATTTATACACTTGACACCGGAAGCCAGATTATTCTGCTGGCGGAAGGTCGTCTTGTAAATTTAGGTTGCGCAACCGGACATCCTTCTTTTGTGATGTCTAATTCATTTAGTAATCAAGTTTTGGCTCAGCTGGAGTTGTGGAACAATACAGACCAGTATGAAAACAAAGTATACATGTTGCCTAAACATTTGGATGAGAAAGTGGCGGCCTTGCACCTGAAAAAAATTGGTGTGGAGCTGGATACACTCTCCAATGAGCAGGCCAAATATATCGGAGTGGAGCCCAAGGGACCATTCAAGCCAGACTATTACCGTTATTAATCAACGATAAGTCTTTTATTGAAGCCCATGTAATGTTAAATTGCATGGGCTTCTTATTTTTTAAACTATACTCAAGATGAAATATTTTTTAATCTTGGTAGCTGTTGCCATCTCATTGAGTGCGAAGACTGTTCCTGATAAAAGTCTAGAACTAGTTTGCGTGAAGAACAGCAAAGCCAAAAACACCTGTTATTACAATTTTACCATCGATGGGGTGCACTACCAGTTCATGGATATTGGCTGTAAATACACCCGGAAAAAGGTGCTGCAAAAAGTAGAACAGGGTACCATCGCATTGGGAAAAAACTGGAAGGTACCCTGCTAGAAGTGCATTTTACTTTTAATCTACTTTGGTTCAGACTTTTTTAAGGCAAAACTCAGTCCGAACCAAATCAGGTAAGAAAGTACATAGATGAGCAAACCATATAACGTGGTGATCATAGATACTTTCAACCCTCCTGCAAGCATGGCCGAGGATACGCTCCCCATGGCTTCTATGCCCATAAAGGCTTGATAAAGACCAATGAGTTGTGCAAGGACTCCTACGATTAATCCAAAAAGTCCTACTGACTTGACATAAGCGATTTTGATTCTGTCGCGCTCGCTTTTTTCAGTGTTCTTAATCACCGGAAGGCCATTGATTACTGCTACTGCCAGCATGGCTATCAGTATCAGGGTAAGGATTCCCATAAATAGTGGTCCTCCCATAAAGTACAGTTCGATCATAATTGTTGTTGTTTAGTTTTGGTTCAAAATTATCGACTGCCAGAGGAGGCAGACAAGGTCAAATCCGATTCCAAACTTGCATTTCATCGATATTTTTGTTGAATCCCACTGAAAAAAATCATTTTTGTCTGTGGAGAAGAAAAAAATACTGCAGCATTTGCTTTTCTGGTTGGTCATTATTGCCTTCCTGACTTATTATTTTGGAAGGGAGAATGAGGAGTACATTAAAGCCTTTTACTTTGCCGCCTCATTGTTGCCTGTGGTAGTGGGTACCAGCTATTTCTTTAGCTATTATTTGATCCCCACTTTTCTACTACCAGGGAGATATTGGAGGTTTTCTCTCTATTTTATCTACATGATCATCATTTCTCTTTATCTGGAGATGCTGGTAGTAACGGGATCATTTGTGGTCCTGGCTAATTATCAATACAATAAGATGCTGCCCATTACTGTTGATACCATTTCCATGGGCATTACCCTTTATCTAATTGTCCTGAGTGTTGCCTTCTTTCGATTGATTACCATTCTTCGAAGGGATTCAGAAGAGAAGAGCAATCTGCTGAATGTCATTGCAAGAAATAAAACTGAAACCATTACCATAATTTCAGATCGCAACAAAGTTCCAATAAATGTAGCAGACATCATTTACATAGAGAGCCTGGCGGATTATGTAAAGATCATTACGACAAAAGAAAGCCACATTACCAAAGAAAAGATCAGTTCGTTAAATGATAAATTACCAACTTACTTTCTCAGAATTCATCGCTCTTTTATTGTGAACATAAACCACATCCAATCGTACAACAAGGAAAGGGTAATCATAGCAAACCTTGAACTGCCCATCAGTAGGTCTTACAAGAAGGATGTGGAAAGTTCACTTTTGACATCCAAAGAATCAGCTTAAAAATAATCAGTGAGCTTATGGCAATAAAAAGGCCCAAACAAGTTTGGGCCTTTTTATAAAAGAAATTAAAGATTAAAACTTCACATTTACTGCCAGATTGAGTAATGTTCCCAATTGACTGAAGTGATAACCATCATAGGTCATTTGCGAATACCTTTGGTTAAAGGTAATCAGGTTTGACTCATTTTTAACCTGGGCTGGATCAGCCAATAGTGTTTCTCCATTGGCATTTTTGGCCACGAATTCCCATTCAGGCAACACATTTAACAAGTTATTAATATTGAGTGTGATATTTACTTTCTCAGAAGCCGCGTAATTAACACTAAAGTCGGTTACGACTTTTGGAATGAATTCAGTTCTGATATCCAAACTCATACCCTGTTGTTGGAAGGTTGTCTTTCCAAAATAGGTATTGTTCAGAGAGAAAATAAATTTGTTCATCGTATAATCTACACCAAGGATCCATTTAGTCTTGGGTCTGGAAGTAAAAAACAAGGCTTCTTGTGTTTCGTCAACTACGGACTGTCCTGAATTAGCAACGAAAGTTGGATTATTTACTGCTCCATCTCGCTCGTTTTGAATCGTATAGTTTCCGGCTAAATTGAATCTAAAAAGTCCGGATTTATAATTGGCCACGACGTCTATTCCGGAAGTACGTGTATCAATTGCGTTGACGAAGAAGCTGATATCAGATAGTCCTTGAAAAGCGGGTCCGGCAGGGGGAATGATTTCATTGCTCAATACTATCCTGTCCTTTACCTGGATGTTGTAATAGTCAACCGTGAAATTGAAGCTTTCATTTGGTCTGGCTCCAAGTCCAACCGTAAGGTTAGTTGACTTTTCGGCATCAAGTTGAGGTATCTTCAATAAGTTTGCCTCCCTTGATACATTGCTTACCAATCCGCCTACTTGAATTCCCTGACCTGGGATGAAACTATACTGCGCTTTCTGTGTGTAAATCTGATGGAGCGTAGGAGCCCTGAATCCTGTGGAAACAGATCCGCGGAAAGTAATTTTATCTTCCATGAATTTGTACCTTGAACTTACTTTCCATACAAAGGCACTTCCAAAGTCACTGTAGTTTTCAACACGAGCGGTACCATTCAATAGAAAGTCTTTGGTTATGTCAAAGGCAACATCAAAGTAACCACCAAAATTGTAACGATTGAATTTACCTGAGTTTTCTGGTCTGTTGCCGGAAAAGGAGTCAGCGCCACCGCCATCATAAGATGACACTTCGCCTGGAATTACGGTAAAGGTTTCTGATCTAAACTCAGAACCAAATGCAATGCCAATCTGATCCGATACCACTTTTGAAATATCGATGTTGCCTACGGAATGGTTGAACTGAGTTCCACCGGGATCAAATGATACCTGGCTATTTTCTCTGTACAGACTTGAGCTAGCTACCATTTCACCTGGATCAACAATGCCGTCATCGTTAGCATCGATCCATTGTCCCGGAGAATAAACATTATTTCTGTTGTGAGAGTTTCTTACACGATAGGTTTGTCTGTTGCCTCCAGTAGTAAAACTCACATCGGTAATCCATCCATTTTGTGTTGACTTGAACCCGATGGTTCCATTGTAGTCATTCAAATCA
>DATCZR010000358.1:0-7074 GCA_036525835.1 Cyclobacteriaceae bacterium | reverse complement strand
GCTTCAACCGCACCAGGTACTTCCGTCAGTCTGGATGACTATTTTAAGCCTTTGGTTTGGCGAAGTATTGGTCCTTATCGCGGAGGCCGTGCAGTTACGGCTACAGGAGTTGTTGGTGATCCAAAGACTTATTATATGGGTAACACCGGTGGTGGTGTATGGAAAACCACAGATGCGGGCTTATCATGGAAAAACATTTCTGATGGTTTTTTTAAAACGGGATCGGTGGGTGCCGTAGCTGTTTCTGTAAGTGACCCCAATATTGTGTATGTAGGCATGGGCGAGCACGCACCCAGAGGAGTAACCACTTCGTATGGCGATGGCGTGTATAAATCTACCGATGCCGGAAAAACATGGAAAAAAGTTGGCCTCGATATGACACGTCATATTGCCAACATCAGAATTCATCCAAGTAATCCTGATGTTGTTTTTGTTGCCGCTCAGGGGGCCTTGCACGGAGCTGCTCCCGACAGGGGTGTGTACAAGTCTGTTGATGGAGGACTAACATGGAAGAAGACTTTGTATGTTGATGAAAATACCGGTTGTTCGGATCTAAGTATGGATATGACCAACCCACGTGTTCTGTATGCAGCCATGTGGGATCATCGACGACTGCCTTGGCAAGTAATCAGCGGAGGCAAAGGAAGTGGATTATATAAATCAACAGACGGAGGCGAGACTTGGGAAAAAATACAGAAAGGACTTCCCAAAGAGCTGGGCAAAATGAGTGTGTCAGTTTGCGGATCCAATCCGGAGAAAGTTTACGCACTGGTTGAAAGTGATACGCAAAAGGAACAGGGTGGACTTTTTGTTTCTGAAGATGGTGGAAAAAACTGGAACAGAGTAAGTAAAGACCACCGCCTTACCCAACGGGCATGGTACTATATAGAGGTGATAGCAGATCCTCAGAATGAAAACATTGTTTATGTGCTTAACTCTCCAGGTTTGAAGTCAATAGATGGAGGCAAAACCTGGACAAGACTATCAGGAACGCATGGAGACTATCATCAACTTTGGATCAACCCCCATGACAATAAAAACATGATCATTTCCAATGATGGGGGAGCAGCCATTACCATAAACGGTGGAGATACGTGGTCAACGCAGAGCAACATGCCTACTGCGCAATTCTAACGCGTGAATGCAGATAATTTATTCCCATACCATGTATATGGTGGACAGCAAGACAACTCATCAGTAAAGATTATGAGTCGCAATCCGTCCGGATATGCTATTGATGAGCACAATTGGTGGTCTTCCGCGGGTGGAGAGAGTGCTTTCATCGCCTTTAATCCTGATGAGCCTCGCTATGTAATGGGTGGCAGCTACCAGGGTACCATAGAAATGGTAGATACCCAAACGGGAGAAGGCAAGGGAGTAATGACAGCTCCAATTCAGTACCAGGCGCTACAGCCCAAAGATATGAAGTATCGTTTCAATTGGAATGCGCCCATTGTGTGGTCCAAACATGAAAATGCATTTTATCATGGGGGTAATCATTTGCTGAAAACAAAAGACATGGGAAGATCATGGGAAGAAATTTCGCCTGACTTAACCAGAAATGATCAAAGCAAGTTGGGAATCAGCGGAGTGCCCTACACCAACGAAGGAGCAGGTGGAGAGAATTATGGTACGCTGGCGTATGTGGCCATTCATCCCACAGAGAAGGGAGTCATTTGGACGGGAAGTGACGATGGTTTAGTGCACATCACCCGAGATGAAGGAAAGACCTGGACAAATGTTACGCCTGCAGGATTAGCAGAATGCTTGATCAACAGCATCGAATTATCACCTCACAATAATGGTACTGCCTACATTGCTACCACCAGGTATAAGTTCAATGATTTTGCGCCAGCGATTTACAAAACCAATGACTATGGAAAAACCTGGAGCAAGATTACGAATGGGATTCCGTATGGCGCATTTACACGCGTAGTTAGAGAGGATGATGTGCAAAAGGATTTGTTGTATGCAGGTACGGAAACCGGATTTTATGTTTCCTATGATGGAGGCAGCAATTGGAATGCTTTGCAATTGAATTTGCCGGTTGTGGCTATCACAGATATGATCATTAGGCAAGGAGATCTTATTGCGTCAACCCAGGGGCGAGCCTTTTGGATTTTGGATGATTTGGGATTACTTCGTCAATACAACCCGTCTGTTTCAGGATTACAACTATTCCAACCTGATGATGCTATTAGGGTTTCGGGACGAAGTTCATTTGATGGTGTACTCGAGGAGAATGACATCGAGCAAAGTGCTCCGGTGGGTACCAATGCGCCAACTGGAGTAGTATTTTATTATACCATTCCGAGAGATATTGATGAGAAAGCTTTAGTGACTTTACAAATTACAGATACCGAAGGCAATGTGATCAGAAGTTATTCGTCTGAAAAAGACAAGGATTTTGTTTCCTATCCGGGAGGTCCCAATGCAGATCCGCAACTTCCTAAAAAGGCAGGTATGAATCGGTTTGTTTGGGATATGAGGTACCCGACCGTATTGGGTGCGCCGAAAGTATTTATTGAAGGAAGCTATCGAGGACATAAAGTGTCTCCGGGAAAATATCAGGCATCCCTAATACTCGGTGGACAGGAACGAACCGTCTCTTTTAATGTATTGCCACGTCCAGGTATTAATGCTACTGCTGAAGAATACAACGACCAACATGTAACCATGACTGCCATTGAGGCTTCATTGAACGAAATTCATGGAGCAGCCAACCGGATAGCTTCAGCTAGAGAACAAATCACTAAGCTGTTAGATATCCTGGGAGATAAGGCTGAGACCAGTAAGATTGTTGAAGCGGGCAAAGCGTTGAATAAGAAAATGGAAGAATGGGATGCCAAGGTGGTTCAACGCAAGGCAGAAAGTAATGACGATATCATCAATTTCGTTAACATGATCAGTGCTGACTATATTTTTGTGAAAGGAGAGTTGGATACCAATATTCCATATGTAACACAAGGCGTGAAAGATCAGCTCAAAGCTCTAGGTGAAAGATGGCAGCCATTGAAGACCCAATATGACACCTTTTTAGGAACAGATATTCCGGCATTTAACAAGCAATGTTACGATGCCAATATTGGAAAGGTTACGATTCCTGATTAATTAGGCTAGGACTTATTATGAAATCGATTTGGTTTATTTCCAAATCGATTTCATTTTATATATGTCGCCATTTACATGGTAAGGCTCAGTCGTCTCAATTATCAATTGAGCTTTACTCATGGGTTGCTGCGGAAAAAACAAAGAGGTCATGGCCAATTCATTAATAAAAATCTCCACAGAACCAGCGTCAACGAGCAAACGAACTGAAGCTGTTTTACCATTTATTGATAACGGAGCAGTCTGAAGGCCTTTGAAGTTTTCCCCAAAGTCATTCTTGCCAGCCTGATCGCGGTTGATGTAAAATTGTTTTTCATCGGAGTTGTATCCCAACTTTAAGGTATCACCCATTTCATTGGATAATTGTATTTCAAATGCTGGGGTGGAGGGGGATTCAGATGTTAATTCCAAAATCAGGTCGAATAAGGTCCAACCTGCTGGATTAATGTCAATCACTTTATCATTGGTTGTACTTATTTTTTGTGAAGCACCGTAAAGATTCTCAACTTCCCTTACAATGCTTGATTTAACCAGGTATCCGTCTTTTCTTTTGGTAAGTGAGAGTGCCCTGGGCAAGGTCATGGCGCTTCTCCATTTTTCGGTGGGCACCACATTCGCATAATCCCAATTGCTCATCCAGCCAATAAATATTTTTCGTCCATCTTCATCCGGGATATTGGACCAGGTTACACCAGCGTAATTATCCCGTCCATAATCTAACCATCGAGTCTGTTCATCTTGTGGTGTAAATGTTTTGCCATCAAAATCACCTACAAAATATTGCGTGGCGGATCCGCCATTAGGGCCACCCGGATTAATACTGACCAACAAAACCCATTGATCTTCCAAGCGAAACAGATCGGGACATTCCCAGACGCCTCCATGTGCTCCCAGTGTTACGCCAAAATCGGATTCATGCTGCCAGTCTTTCAGGTTTTCAGAAGAGTAAAATCTGATATGATCCTTTACTGCCAGTGCCATGATCCACTTGTCTTCGCTGTTCAACCAAAACACTTTTGGATCTCTGAAATCTTTGATACCTGGGTTCATAATAACCGGGTTCCCTACATACTTGGACCAGGTTCTTCCATTGTCCACGCTATAAGCTATGGCCTGAGTTTGAAATGTGTTACTCCTGCTTCTCTCACCAGTTATGTCGTGGTAAGTAAAAATGGCAACCAGGGGCGGGTTGGCTAAGGAACCAAAACCAGACGTATTATTTTTATCCAACACAGCACTGCCCGAAAAGATATACCCGAGGTTATCCGGATAAAGTGCGATGGGCAAATGTGCCCAGTGCAACAGGTCCTTACTTACTGCATGCCCCCAATGCATAGGCCCCCATACGGTGCTGTCAGGAAAGTATTGAAAGAACAAATGATATTCTCCATTGTGATACACCATTCCATTGGGATCGTTCATCCATTTTTCTTTGGGTGAAAAATGAAACTGTAATCTATGGGGTTCTTGATATTCTGTATTCAATGGCATTTCCTTAGTCTCGATTTTTTTATTGCTTTCGCAGGCAACAATGGTAATAAGTGATACAAGGCAAATTAATTTTCTCATGGGGATAGTTCTTTCGCTAATTCTTCCAGCGATTTACCTTTTGTTTCAGGCATCAGCTTCCAAACAAACAATAATTGCAATACCATCATAAAAGAAAAGAAAGCAAAAACCGGCCAGGGATTGTCACCGAATATACCTTCATTTTTGTCTATGAAAAGTGGAGTTAAAAGTGTGATCAGCGCGGCGAATACCCAGTGCGTTCCAGTACCCAATGCCTGACCATATGCCCTAACTTGATTGGGAAAGATTTCTGAAATAAAAACCCAAATGACCGCACCCTGGCCGACTGCATGAGAGGCTATAAATACGAGTATAAATGTAAGAAGGTAAGCAGGATCGATGCCTGCATAAAATGAATAGGCAGTAAGGCCCAAGCTCACAATGTAGCCTATCGATCCGATGTACATCAATACTTTTCTTCCCAAGCGATCGATAAAATACATGCCCATAATGGTAAACACCAGATTGATACCACCAATGGCAATAGAATTAAATAATGAATCTTTAGCGGCCAGCCCGGCCATTTCAAGAAGTTCGGGCGCGTAGTATAATATAAAGTTAATACCGGAGAGTTGGTTGAAGAAGGCGATCAGGAAAGCCAACAGTATTGGTCTGGCGTACCTGCCGGCAAAGAAACTTTCAGGCCGATGTTCTACGTCGATGTCTTTAATAATTTCATCAAGTCTGGCCTCAGCAGTCTCATGTTCTGACTGTCGGAGGATTACCAGAGCGCCTTCTCGATCATGCTTTTTTAAGTATAACCACCGCGGACTTTCTGATACGGTGAGGATGAGGATACAATATAAAAAGGCAGGGATGCCTTCTACACCCAGCATCCATCTCCAGTCGTTATCACCACCTACGCCAGCCAATAAATAGTTTGAAATGAAAGCAATGAGAATACCAAACACGATCATGAACTGATACAATGCCACGAACTTTCCTCTGTTCTTGGGAGAAGTTATTTCTGAAATATAAGTTGGAGCTGCTACGGATGAACAACCTACGCCCACGCCACCTACAAATCTGAAAAAGGAAAACATATATGGATCGGTGGCAAGCGCAGAGCCCACAGCTGACACAAAATAGAGGACTCCAATCCAGAACAATGTTTTCTTCCTGCCTAGTTTATCCGTTGGAATACCTCCAAACAAAGCTCCGAACACAGTTCCCCATAGCGCCATGGACATGATAAAAGTGCCGTGAAAAAAAGGAGTCGTTTGCCATAATTGTTTGATGGGAAGGTTGGCACCTGAAATAACAACAGTATCGAATCCAAAAAGAAAGCCAGCAAGCGCAACGGTGAGCGACCAGTACAGGATTTTATTATTCATCGGGTAATTTATTATTTTTCATCATAAAACAAGAAGGATTTGTTATGATCAAAATTCCGGTCGCTTTTATTATTGGATTGGTGGCGGGTGCAATCGATAAAGTTACAATGGTGCGACCAAAGATGCATAAAGCATCCATTCAATATGTGTTTGCGCAATGGGTTTTTGCAGGATTGTTACTACCTTTTGTGAATTGGAATCTTCAACCCTGGATTAAAGGATTGCTTGTAGCTGAACGGGGCATGGTGCCATTAGCCTTATTGGCTCATGGGAGAACAAAAAAAGTCACCAATTCTCATTTTTCTATTTGCAGCAATCCTTGGGGTGGGTATTGGAATAGCTAACGACTTAATCATCTAACTTATGAGTATTTCTGGCAGGATAAAATTGAATGATGTATTGGAAATATCCAGGATTGTCTCGGGTGTGTGGCGACTGGCAGAATGGAAATTGTCAGATCAGGAATTATTAAAATTAATTCAAGGAAGCATTGAGCTGGGAGTCACCACTTTTGACCATGCTGATATATATGGCAATTACGAATGCGAAAAGTTGTTTGGAAGAGCGCTGGCAATAGAAAAGAATCTAAAAGGTAAAATAGAAATTGTAACCAAGTGTGGCATCGTACTTACTTCCGATAAGTTTCCTGATCGGAAATTAAAAGTATATGACTATAGCTTCAATCATATCATGGGATCCGTTGAACGCTCATTGGTGAATCTGGGAATTGATCATATTGATTTGTTGCTATTGCATCGACCGGCTCCATTTTTTAATCCAGAGGAGGTAGCTCATGCTTTCAGTCATCTAAAGAAACAGGGAAAAGTATTGCACTTTGGTGTTTCTAATTTTTCCTCCATTCAGTTTGAAATGCTCAATACCTATACGGATGAAAAGCTGGTTACCAATCAAGTTGAGATTTCACCTTATTGCCTTGAGCATTTTGAGAATGGTAATATGGACTTCTTTTTGAAAGAAAAAATTAGGCCTATGGCCTGGTCGCCATTGGCAGGAGGAATGTTATTGAATCCGACAGATGAGAAAAGCAAAAGGATTCATGATG
>DATCZR010000357.1:0-2804 GCA_036525835.1 Cyclobacteriaceae bacterium | reverse complement strand
CTATGCCAAAGGAAATCATATACGCATTCGCCTTTCTCAAAAAAGCTGCAGCTCAGGCCAATCATGATCTTGGTGTTTTACCAAAAGAGAAGTCTGACCTGATCGGTAAAGTGTGCGATGAGATCTTGATGGGAAAATTAGACGACCAATTTCCACTTGTGATTTGGCAAACAGGATCGGGAACGCAAAGCAATATGAATACCAATGAGGTAATTGCTTACAGGGCACACGTTGTAAATGGCGGCAAGCTTACCGATGAGAAAAAAGTGCTACACCCAAACGATGATGTAAATAAATCGCAGTCTTCAAACGATACGTTTCCCACGGCAATGCACATTGCTGCTTATAAGCTTACAACAGAAGTAACCCTCACAGGAATTCAAAAACTTAGAGATACACTAGCTCAGAAAGTTGCTGAATTTAAAAGCATTGTAAAGACGGGCAGAACACACTTTATGGACGCAACCCCATTAACTCTGGGACAAGAGTTCTCTGGTTATGTGCAACAGCTTGATAATAGTATGAGAGCAATCAAGAATGCGCTGGAGATGGTCCGAGAACTTGCGCTTGGTGGAACTGCAGTAGGTACTGGATTAAACACACCAAAAGGATATGATGTATTAGTAGCAAAAAAAATTGCAGACTTAACCGGTTTACCTTTCGTAACCGCACCAAATAAATTTGAGGCACTCGCAGCTCATGATGCTATGGTTGAACTTTCCGGTGCCCTTAAAAGATCAGCCGTATCTTTAATGAAAATCGCCAACGATATTCGTATGCTTAGCTCCGGCCCTCGATGCGGTATTGGTGAAATCATTATTCCTGACAACGAGCCCGGATCTTCCATCATGCCAGGAAAGGTAAATCCAACACAGCCAGAAGCACTCACTATGGTGTGTGCTCAGGTCATAGGCAACGACACGGCTGTGTCAATTGCTGGTGCCACCGGCCATTTCGAACTCAATGTATTTAAGCCTGTAATCGCTTCCAATGTGTTGCAGTCTGCTCTGCTAATTGGCGATGCGTGCGTTTCATTCACAGAAAAGTGTGCTGTTGGCATACTGCCTAATCTACCCATACTAAAAGAGCATCTTGAGAATTCTCTCATGCTAGTAACTGCACTGAATACACACATTGGTTACGAAAATGCAGCCAAAATTGCTAAGAAGGCGCATAAAGAAAACAAGACATTGAGGGAGGCAGCCGTTGAGTTGGGGTTACTCACTTCGGAACAATTCGATCAGTGGGTAAGACCAGAAAAGATGGTAGGCTCAGGGCTTTAGCATCAAGAATCATTGCTTAATAGCCAGTAATCATGATAGGTCAATGATTATGAAGACCTAAAATCAAGTTTTTTTATTACTTTTAGTGCATAAAATTGACCCATTAAAACAATTATTAAAGGTAAGGCAGGTCAATAATTGAGCCGACTTTACCTAAACTAAAAACCATTAAATAATTAAATATGAAAACTAGAGTATTGTTCCTCTGCCTGGCTCTAATTTTTTCCGGCACGCAAGTTTTCGCGCAACTCTCTAAATCGGAGAAGAAAGAATGGAAAAAAAGAGCTAAAGAATACACCAAGAATCCGGCTAACTTCAAAACATTTGTTGAGGCCAAACAAGCTGCCGATAACTCGGTTAATTCACTAACCACGCAAGTCAATCAATTGAAATCGTCAGTGAGTGACAAGGACGCTAAAATCGCTGAGCTTGAAGATCAAATCTCAAGAATGAGAGGTGATCTTACTTCCGCCAAATCTGAGTTGGCAAAACTAAAGGAAAATCCTCCAAAAAATTCTATGGATATGGATTTTTCCAAGGGTGTAGTATTCAAGGTTCAAATCGGGGCTTTCAAAAACAAAGACTTGTCCAAATATTTTGAAAACAATCCCAACTTCGGTGGAGAAGCTGCTGAAGGCGGTGAACAAAAATTAACCATAGGGATATTTCGTGATTATTGGGAAGCAGATACTTTCAAAAAATACATGCGTGAAATGGGTGTGACCGATGCATGGATAGTACCTTATAAAGATGGGCAGCGTGTTGAGATTAAGGATGTGCTGGAGGGAGTTGTTGATGGTAAGGTTCCTGCAAAGAAAGCAGAATAACCGATTTTAAATAATATAACAAAGAGCAGTGCAGATGCACTGCTCTTTGTTTTTGCAGAGTTTCCAGAACGCTTACTTTTACAAAATGAAGTTTGTCTTTCCGCTATTTTTTCTTTTCACAAGCTTGACATTGGGCTTTTCGCAAATTCGTGAAGTTAAATTGGTAATTGACACCAAAAAAACTTTTCAGCTTTCCGGATCTGACATCATTGTTGTAGATACGCTCATCATGTACGATTCTTCAAAAATTATTCTTAACAGTGAAAAGACAGATAATTTCATCCATGCAAAAGTCGCTGTTATCGGAATCGGTTGTAAGATTTATGGCAAAGGCGCCAACGGTATCAATGGGCAAATAGGACTAGGTGGTTATACAGCTGTTGGCCCATGTAAAGACGGCATATCTGGTAAAACCGGAACTGGTGGAACCTCGGCAACTGCTGGCATCAACCTTTTTCTCTATTTCGATGAATTACTAATTGCCGATAAATTATCTATTGAACTCAGTGGGGGAAATGGTGGTGATGGCGGTAATGGCGGTAATGGTGGTGGTGGAAGTCCTGGAACAAGGCTATGCCAGGGGGGTGATGGTGGAGCAGGCGGTGATGGTTCAGCGGGTGGCGATGGCGGTAATGGTGGGAACCTTACCTTATCTTGTAAGAGATGCCCTGACTTACGCCTATGGTTGGGTCAT
>DATCZR010000356.1:0-2957 GCA_036525835.1 Cyclobacteriaceae bacterium | reverse complement strand
ATCTACAGGATGAAAGATAATCACCGCATAAGATTTCTTTCCATCTCGACCTGCCCTACCCGCTTCTTGATAGTAAGCCTCCATATTTTCCGGAAGATCCATGTGAACTACCGTTCTTACATCCGCCTTGTCAATACCCATACCAAAAGCGTTGGTGGCAACTACCACCCTATTGACACCTTCAATCCATTTTTTTTGATGCTCCTTCCTTTGTTGATAATTGAGTCCGGCATGATAATAAGTCGCTGTTATTTTATTTTCACTTAACCATTTGGCAATTTTCTCTGTTGCCTTGCGCGATCGCAAGTAGACAATTGCTGATCCATTTACTTTTTGCAGAACCTGAATTAACAGTTTCTCTTTGTTCTCTGTCTGGCGAGAAACAAAAGACAAATTTTCCCTAGCAAAGCTCTTTGCAAACAAACCCGGATTGTGAAGCTTTAAGTTTATAGCAATATCCGCTTTCACTTTTTTAGTGGCCGTAGCCGTCAGCGCAATCATGGGCACATCGGGCAACAGCTCTCTTAATTCTGAAATAAGCAAGTAGGCTGGCCTGAAATCATGTCCCCATTGCGAGATGCAATGTGCCTCATCAACGGCTATTAGATTCACATCCATCTTCTTTACTCTTTCTCTAAATAGGTCTGTTTGAATTCGCTCGGGAGACAGGTAAAGAAACTTGATTTTACCATAAGCACAATTGTCCAACGCCACATCAATTTCACTTCTCACCATTCCCGAATGAATGGCTATAGCAGATATTCCTCTTTTTTTTAGTTGACCAACTTGATCTTCCATTAAAGCAATTAATGGAGTAATGACCAAACACAATCCTTCAGAAATCAGTCCTGGTATTTGAAAACAAATGGACTTTCCCCCTCCTGTTGGCAACAAGGCCAGCACATCTTGCTTGGCCATGACAGCATTGATGATATCTAATTGCGGTGATCTAAAATGATCGTAACCCCAATACTGTTTTAAGATATGTTCGGGAGTAGTCAAGGTATTATTAGCTACCAACTCAATTTTTCTTTGTTTAGAAAAGCAGCTATACCCTTTTTGCAATCATCCGATTCTCTGGCTTTGGCATTCATGGATGAAGCATAATCCAAACTCTCCAATAGTGACATGGACTGAACGTCCGAAATCATTTGTTTGGTAGTCTGCATGGACTGGCCTGAATTGCTGTTGATGAGCTGTTGTGCAAACTCACTAACCTCCTGTGACAAGGCATCAGGAGGAACAAGTTTGTTAACCAAACCCATTTGAACCAAATCCTCACCACTAATCAACATACCACTTAATAATAGATGCTTCCCTCTTTGTTCTCCAACCTTCCGCAATAGAAATACCATGACAATGGCTGGGACAAAACCAATTCGCACTTCCGTATATCCCATTTTAGCCTCCGGAACAGCAAACACAAAATCACAAACAGTGGCCAGTCCGCATCCTCCGGCCAGCGCATGACCTTGGACCTGAGCGATCACCAACTTTTTTAACTGATAGATAAGTAACAACAACTCCTTAAGGTGATTAGAGTCTTTGAGATTCTCTTCAAATGAATTTCTCTGGAGTTGCCACAAGGATTCAAGATCTGCGCCCGAGCAAAAGACATTGCCATTGGCCTTCAACACGATTACTTTGACCAAATTATCCGCCTCCGCTCTGAAGAAAGCATTTTTAAGATCAGTAACCATTGCCGCGTTGAGCGCATTTTTCTTTTCTGGCCTGTTGAGTGTCAAAAAACAAATTCGATCTTTAACTTCATATAATACACTATCCATAGCTTAAAATTTTTCTAGAAAAGCACCTTCGTGCAAAACTGAATACACAATATCTCCTCCCTGCGCACAAATTCGATTGGCAAGATAGCGACTATTACTCCCGTCTAAAATCAATTTTTTGAAGGAGATCGATTGAACCTCTGAAAACGAACGAATGGAATTATTAGCCACAATGAGATAATCCAATTTTGTTCCTTCAGGCCATGATTTCACTGGATGGTTAATTATACCAATCATTTTTCCCTCAATAGTTGCTATTTTCACGTCCTCGTTTTTACCAAGGAAATGTAATTCTACGTCCCTGACGCCACAGTGCAGCCGATTGGGGAAAACATGAAAACGCATACGCTCAAAATTTGCTATTAATGCTGAGTCACCAAAGAACTTGGACCTTCCATGTGAAATATATTCCAAGCCATGGTGACCTGAAATACTATAGACCACAAATTGTTTTGATTTAATTTCATTTTCATAATGAAACCATTGCCCAATAGAAAAGCTCAGCGCAAATCCAAAAGCAAGCGTCAATAATTTTAGCCTTCTGAAATAAAGAAATAACAGAAAAAATCCGATTGCTAGCATTAAAAACCAACACTGAAGTGCGTTTATATAAATACCATTGATGATGCTATGCGGAAATTTCTCAAAGGTGAACACTCCATAGTTCAAGATTTTAAGAAACACATCTAGCGCCGACCCTAACAGGTTTGCTACTGGCGAAAATACACTAAACGCAATGGTGAGGATGGAAGTAACCAATATGAGTACCACCCCTGGAATGATAAATAAGTTAGAAAACAGGAAGTACACAGGAAACTGATGGAAATAAAGCAAGCCAAGAGAAAAAGTGGCCACCTGTGCTGCAATCGAAACGCATGAAATATTCCACACCCAATCAAGAATTAATGAGTTTGGTTCCACCAGTCGGTACAAAGGTCGATGGATAGTTACGATACCAAGTACTGCTAAATAGGAAAGTTGAAAACCTACAGACATAATTAAATAGGGATCCGCCAAGAGCAATAAAAAGGCGGAGCAGGCAAGCGTGTTATAAATACTGGTACTTCTTCCAAATGGCCTGGCTATGGCAATGAATGAAAACATGGTTACCGCCCTGAGCACCGATGGTGATAATCCTGTGATAAAGGCAAATGCCCACAATACAGATAA
>DATCZR010000355.1:0-20844 GCA_036525835.1 Cyclobacteriaceae bacterium | reverse complement strand
AACCCACCACCCCCTATCATACTAACACCAGCTGCTAGTGCATCTGTTTTCTTTGAAAAGTATGCTACCAAAGTTGGTATCAGCAGGCCGGATACCATAAAGCCATATGCCTGCAATACAATATCCAAGACCGATTGAAAGGTACTGGCCAGTAAGAAAGCCAATACGCCTACCACAAGGGTGACCACTTGTGATATTCTGATCACCGTTTTAGTGGTTATTTTTCTTTTGTAGAAAAGCAAAATGATGTCACTGGTAAAATTTCCAGAGGACGCAATGAGGCAACTATCTGCTGTGGACATTACCGCAGAAAAGTAAGAGGCCATCAAAAATCCGGTTACGCCAATCGGTAAAACCGAGTTCAGCATCAGCGGGAGTGCCATTTCAGAATCACTTTCCGGAAAAGCAACGCGTCCTAACATCCCCAGTCCCACACCTACAAATGCCATCAACGGATATTCAAAGAAACCGGCAATAAAAAAAGCCCGCTTTGCCTCTTTAACATTAGGACTTGCATATACGCGTTGGTATAAAGTCATGGCAATGAACCAAATGGGTATAATGGTGAATGCCCAATTCACCAACGTAACAAATGAAATATTAGTAAGACTAAAATGTGATGCTGGCAATTGTGATTTCACTACCTCCCATCCTCCCAATGAATGAAGGGCAAATGGAAATCCCAGGAACATAAGCCCACCTAGCAAAACTATCCACTGAATAGTATCCGTGTAGATTACCGCCTTGATTCCACCCAGTACTGTATATAAAAGAATTACCACCGCGATGATGAATAGTGAAAAAGACATGGGATCAAATACGGTCATGTCCAAAAACACGCTTCCTGCAGCCAACTTGGCTCCGGCTAGAATCTGCCCTCCGGTGAATCCAAGGTACCCAATACCCGAAATCAACGCGGCAAATACGGCTACTCTTTCGCCATACTTAGCCTTCAAAAAATCCGGATAAGTCATGTAGCCCGATTCCATATCTAATTTTTTCAATTTAGGTACGGTAAAAACAGCTGCCAGCCAAGCTCCAACCAATCCGGTAAACAACAACCAACTTCCTGAAATCCCCATAACAAATCCAAGCCCACCCAGGCCAATCGAAAAACCCCCACCCACATCAGTTGCTACTATAGAAAGACCTATGTGAAATGAAGAAATAGATCGGCCACCTACAAAGTAATCTTCATGGCTTTCATTCTTTACAAAAAAATAAATGCCAACACCAAGTACCCCCAGAAAGTACAAGGCGAAGATGACATAATCAATCAGGTGCAAGACTCAAGATTTAATGGGCCATTTTTAATTTACCATATCCAGATGCATCCATTGCATTCTGAATTAAATCATCATGGACCGATTCGTCTGCCCATAATTTTTTTCCTTCTTCGGGTAATGTACTAATAGGGTCGAAGTATAGATAAACTTTCGAGTCATCAACACTTGGACTTCGGTAAACACTTATACCGGTCACCCGATCGTAATAGTCGTAGCTATGAACATCTCTTTTACCTCCTCCGCCAGGAGCATCCGTTACAAACAAGGGCGTATTAAATCCAGCAGTAACTCCACGCACAGCTCTTTCAATCTCCTGCGTTTGAGCCACACTGGTGCGCATCTCCTCAGTACCCATCACCATATCGTGTTGATACACATAATAGGGTTGTACATTCATGTAAGAAAGTTTGCGTACCAAATGAATCATCTCTTCTGGAGAATCATTGACCCCCCGAATCAGCACGCTTTGATTACGTACCGTCACGCCTTTCTTGAATAACAAGTCCATCGCGTCTTTGGTAATTTGCGTAATTTCGTTCGCACTATTGAAATGAGTGTGTAACACAACTTCCTTACCCATACTTCTGCCAAGGTGTACCACCTCTACCAGTGTATCCGTCCATTCGGTGTCAGTCAATATTTTCATTGGCATCACAGCTGGACCTTTGGTGGCAAAACGAATTCTTCTGATATGTGGTATATTGAGTAACGTCTCTCCTATTTGTCGCAATCTAAGGGGCACCAGCATGTAGGCATCACCACCAGATATTACAATGTCTTCTAATTCCGGTCTTGAAGCGATGTATGCAAAGGCCTTGTTCCAATTATCTGGTACGGGCTTAAAATTGACCTTGTTCACAGAGTCAGTGTCGCTACCTATGGCATAGCTTCTGGTACAAAACCGGCAATACACAGGACATACATCCAGCGGTAGAAACAAGGCTTTGTCAAAATAGCGATGAACCAAACCAGATACTGGCGAATCATCCTGTTCACCTAATGAATCCAATGTTAGCCTGGGATGATCCGGTTCACGTGAAGCTCCCAATGGAATAAATTGTATGCGAAGCGGATCATTATACGGATCATTCCAATCAATCAAACTCAGAATATAGGGAGACAGCCTCAAGTTCATGGGTGCTTCATCCATTCCTTTTACGGCATCATTGATGAAGATTTCAGATGTCAGATCAGTAAGGAACTCCTTCAGTTTTTCAATTTTATGAATTGTGTTTTTGTTCTGCCATTTGGTGTCCAGAAACTCAGCTTCGGTTACCTCGCTGAATGGACATATATTCTGCCAAAAGGGACCTTTTTTAAAAGTTCGATGCTTAATGTCTCTAGCGGACACCATTTTCTTGTTTGGATTTGGAATATCCATTTCAGCTATTGCCTCAAAAGCCACAGCATCGCTGATTTTATTGGGCAAATCGGATACTTTATTCGCCTCTTTCATAAGCGAAATCTCGTCAGTTGAATAGTTCATTATTTAATTAGGTGTACTTAAAAATGATCGTTCTATATAGATACGCTCGGGTATTCTACAGACTATTACGTTCTGTAGAACTTAATGTAAACATAAGTCTTTTTTAGGCCAATTTCAAGGTTTTGTAGATAAACAAGCGGTTATATACTACAGCGAAGACTCAATGGGATCATTGAGAGTAATAAGCGGCGCTGCTTCCATTTCCTCGATTTCCATCGCTTCAACTATGATGGTTAATGCCTCCTTGATTTTGATCTGTGTGGACTGAGGTAATCCTCTTATTTTATTGACCAATTGATCATGTAAAATATCAGGAGATTTGAGAACAACCTCGCCTCCCTCGGGTGTAATGCCGATACTCGTCACTCTTTTATCTCCACTTTTTGGCAATCGTTTTACCAACTTGTTCTTTTCCAGCCTGTTGATGATTCCGGTAACGGTGCTCGAATTGAGACTCAGCAAATCCATTAACTCTTTATGGGTAGCCACTTTATTCTGAGTACGGTTTATATGACCCAGACACAAAAGCTGCGGAATGCTGATTCCGAAATCCTTTTGTACCCGTTTGGATTCAAGGTTAATCGATCTTACAATTTTTCTAATGTCTATGAGGATCTCAATCGCTTCCATTAGTGTGGATAGTGTCTGATTTTCGAAAATATGGATATATGCGCAATAAATAATAAGCTTTTATTGGGATTGCTGAGATACGGGGTAATTCTGGAGTCTATCATGATGATAAAGCCGATTATGCTTACCTTTGCGGCTTGATTTTCAGAAGCTTATGATTTCAACCTGTAATCTCTCTCTTCAATATGGCAAACGGGTTCTGTTTGACTCAGTTAACATCAAATTCGTGGCAGGAAACTGCTATGGAGTTATTGGAGCCAACGGAGCTGGAAAATCTACCTTTCTGAAAATTCTGGCTGGAGATGTTGATCCCAATTCTGGCTCTGTCAATATTGATCCAGGCAAGCGTATGGCTGTTTTGCGTCAAAATCACTTCGAATTTGATGAGGTCACCGTATTGGATACCGTTATCATGGGCCATTCCAAATTATGGAGCATCATGAAAGAAAAGGATGCCATTTATGAAAAGGCCGACTTCTCCGAAGAGGATGGCGTGCGCGCTTCTGAACTGGAAGGTGTGTTTGCAGAAATGGATGGATGGAACGCGCAGTCTGATGCTGCGGCATTACTGAGCGGACTGGGCATTCAAGAAAGCGTCCACGAATACTTGATGAAGGATCTAAGTGGCAATCAAAAAGTACGTGTGCTTTTGGCACAGGCCATTTTTGGAAATCCAGATATTCTCATTCTGGATGAGCCTACCAACGATTTGGATATCAACACCATCACTTGGTTGGAAGATTTCCTGTTGGAATTTAAAAATACAGTTATCGTAGTGTCTCACGATCGTCACTTTCTGGATACGGTTTGTACCCACGTTGTTGACATTGATTTTAAGGCGATCAAGCTTTATACGGGTAATTATTCATTCTGGTATGAATCCAGTCAGTTGGCGCTATCTCAAAGATCAAGTGCGAATAAAAAAGCAGAAGACAGGAAGAAGGAGCTACAAGAATTTATTGCGCGCTTTAGTGCAAACGCATCCAAATCACGCCAGGCTACCAGTAGAAGAAAGTTGTTGGAGAAAATTAACATCGATGACATCCAACCATCTAACAGAAGATACCCTGCTATCATATTCCAGCAGAAGCGCACAGCAGGCGATCAAATTCTACACGTGGAAGGTTTGGCTGCCAAAGCCGAAGATCGCACGCTATTTGAAAACCTTGATTTCTACGTGAACAAAGGTGACAAAATTGCATTTCTGAGCAAAGACAGTTTAGCCATTACCATGCTGTTCAAAATTTTGGCAGGTGAAGCGAAAGCACTGAGAGGAGAATTCAAATTTGGACAAACGATTACCAAAGCATATCTGCCCAACGATAATGAAAAGTATTTCCAGTCGGATGATAACTTAATTGACTGGTTGCGTCAGTTTTCAGAAGAAGACAAAGATGAAGTTTATATCCGTGGCTTCCTGGGTAAAATGCTCTTCTCGGGAGAAGAGGTGTTCAAAAAATGTAATGTGCTTTCCGGTGGAGAAAAAGTTCGATGCATGGTATCACGCGTGATGTTGCAAGGTGCTAATCTGTTGATTCTGGATGAACCAACCAACCACTTAGATCTGGAATCCATTCAGGCATTCAACAATGCCCTGCAGGAATTTCCAGGCACTGTGCTGTTCACCTCGCATGACCATACGTTTACACAAACAATAGCCAACCGCATCATCGAGCTAACGCCAAATGGCAACATCGATAAGTTGATGACTTATGATGAGTACATATCCAGTGATAAAGTGGCTGAGCAGAAGTTTGCGTTGTATGCTTAATAAGCCGTCCCCCATCTTCATCTGGTACGTAAACACGATTTGCAACACCATCTCCCTTGAGGATAGAATGGCAGAAATTGTTAGGCAGCACACAAAGACCTGAGTGAGGGCTATCTCTTCTTCCTGCAATTCTCCAATGCTTCCATAGCTTCCTTGCGTTGTCTTTCTGCTTCAATTGCATTCATTACGGCCATCTTTCTTTGTTCTTCAGCGTCCTTTCTGGCCCTATCTGCCTTGTCTTTTTGCTTCATTGCTTCCGTAGCGTTAGCCACAGCCAACACCTCTTGCCTTTGCGCTTCTGTATCTTTATATAAAGCAAACGTAATTGCCAAAGCCAGTCCAACGGCGAGTATTGCCATGATCATATTCTTTTTCATATTAATTAATTAAAGGATTAAAATAATAAATCTATTCCGAGTTGGCAACTAGTCACCATCATGAATGCGATAAATCCGGCAAAGATAACCCTCAGAAATAGCACCCATCCTATCCTCCACATGGAAACATATAGGATCAATGCAGCCAGCAGGAATAGCGAAGCCGCCAAGTGTAATATTCCAACCAGTTGGGCATACTCAGGAATCGGGCTTGAACCCATCGACATAAATTCTATAAAGCAAATAATAGCTCCCAATGTGATAATCCAATCTCTATATTTTAGCATATAACGCCTATATCCGTATCTCCTCAAAGTTTAAATGTAAATGAAATTATAGCAAACAGTACCAGAATGGCTGTTCATAGTAAGGCTAATCATCTATTTTTTTATAAATGAAATTTCATCAATACCATCAGGCAAGATTTCTTTAAAACAATCAGTAAATTGAGTCAATGAAAAACGAGAAGAAGCCTTTTGCACCAAAAACATTACTGGAGCCTTTCAAACCTGGTAATTTGCTTCATGCCATTAAGCATCCGGATGAGGTATTGATGAAAAGTCTAAAATCATTGACCAGTATCACCGGAAGTATAACAGGGATCAATTTTAATTTTTATTCACAACTAAGAAGCGAAGCGAAAGGTAAAAGTGAACTCACTTTCATCGGGCAAAAGAAGATGGACAAGGTCCAACTTCAATTGTTTACGTACAATGAATCTGAAATTTTTGAGTCAAAAGAAATTACAGATTATGGCTTAATTGATCTTACCAATAACAATAAAAACTACTGGCTTAACATCCATGGCATACATGACGTTAACCTGATTGATAATATCGGTAGGAAACTGGAACTGGAGCGGCTTACTGTTCGTCATTTGATTGACACTACGCAACGTCCTAAAGTAGATGATTACAATGATTATATTTTCTTTAGTGTTAAATCTGTTCAAAAGGGCGAAGACCAACAACTAAAAATTGAGCAACTCTCATTTGTACTTGGGAAAAACTTTGTTGCCTCCTTTCAGGAAGAAGTTGGTGATCACTTTGACCATATCAGATCTAAATTAAGAGAAAACCTGGGGCTGATACGAAAACGAGAGTGCGATTTCCTTTTGTTTCAATTATTGGATGCTATTCTCGACAATTATTTTGAAACATTGGATCATATCAATCATGAAGTGGCGCTCATTGAAAGGGAAACGATAACCAACCCAAAACAAGGCACGCTACTCCTTATTGAAAAAAACAAAAAAGATGTGGATAAGATCAAAAAATCCCTCTCCCCTTTCAAGGAAGCCTTAACCAATATCATGAAGGATAGAACTCACTTCATCGAAAAGAAAAACAGAAAATATTTCAGGGATTTAAAGAACAGCTGCAGCAATGCCATTGAAGAAGCCAATGCAACCTATTCCTCACTTGAAAGTCTGGCCAATATTTACTTTTCATCGCTCAGTCAAAAGATGAATGAAACCATGAAAGTATTGACCACAGTGGCCACCATTTTTATTCCCTTAACTTTTATTGCAGGGATCTACGGAATGAATTTTGAAAATATACCCGAATTGAAATGGCATTATGGTTATTTCTACATCTGGGGAGTGATGCTAACCATCTTGCTGGGAATGATCCTTTATTTCAAAAAGAAGAAGTGGCTCTAAACTGGCTTTTGAAGCCGCTTGAATAGTTTAATTGACGAATTCCAAAATTCTTCATTTATATTAATGACTTAATCTCTAACTCTAATTTACTATGGCACTAAAAAGACGGGACTTCATAAAACTTTCAGCAAGTTCAACCGCTGGAGCAGCACTATTAGTCGGATGCGCTACTCCTGCGACTACTCCTTCCGAGGATAATGGGCCCATGTCCAAGTTGCAATCAATGACCAAAGATATTGTTCCCATTTCCAAAGCGGAACGTGAACAAAGAATTGAGAAGGCACAACGACTCATGACGGAAAACAAGATCCAGGCATTGTATTTAGATGGAGGCACCAGTATGGAATATTTTACCGGAATCAGTTGGGGTACGAGTGAAAGAATGATGGCTGCCCTTATACCAGCTAAAGGAGAAGTAAAATACATCAGTCCGGCTTTTGAGGCGGAGCGCGTGAAAGAACTCATGACCATAGGAAATGACATTCGCATATGGGAAGAACATGAGAGTCCATACAAGCAAGTGGCTATGGCGTTAAAAGATTTTGGCATCAAGAGTGGCACAGTAGCTTTGGAAGAGCGTGTTCGTTTCTTTTTATTTGATGGAATCAGAAAGGAGGCTTCTCACTTAAATTATGTAAGTGGGGATCCCGTGACCATACCATGCCGAATGTTTAAATCACCAGCAGAATTGGCGCTCATGCAAAGAGCTAATGATATCACTATTGAAGCCTACAAAGCCAGTGTTCCATTATTGGAGGAAGGAATGACGCCAGGCGAATTTGTCGCCATAACTGCCGAGGCGCACAAACGGCTAGGAGCAAGAGGTGGCATTGGCGTCAACTTTGGCGAGCCCTCCGCTTATCCACACGGAAGCATCAAGCAGCAATATTTGAAAAAAGGAGACATCGTACTCATGGATGGCGGATGCAAAGTTGGAGGTTACTCCTCTGACATTAGTCGCACAATTGTCTTCGGTGCTGAACCAACCGATAGACAACGCGAAATATGGAATCTTCAAAAAAAATCTCAGGCGGCTGGATTTGAAGCTGCAAAGTTGGGTGACCCTTGTGAGAATGTAGATATCGCAGCTCGCAAAGTACTTACCGATGCAGGATTTGGACCTGGGTATAAAGTACCAGGATGTCCTCATCGCACGGGACATGGCATTGGTATGGATGGTCACGAGTGGGGCAACATGGTATTAGGAAACAAAGAACCACTTAAACCGGGCATGTGTTTCAGCATTGAACCAACCATTTCTATTTACGGAGAGTTTGGCGTTCGTCTGGAAGACTGCGCGTACATGACCGAGGAGGGCGTCAAATGGTTTACTGTTCCAAGTCCTTCAATTGATCAACCCTTTCATAATACCGTAGCCTAATTTTATTCCTCTTTCTCTATGCAGAAATCTATTTTGCTCTTTTTAGGTATCACATGCCTGTTTATTTCAGTAAGTGGCCAGGCAACTAATCCTCAAGCTGACCCTGTAATGATTGAGTCAAATGTGATTACCGAGTCTTTCGATCCGATCAAAGCGACCCAGGGCTATTTGGATACGATGACACCAGAACAAAAAGAAAAATCAGATTCTTATTTTGAAGGAGGATACTGGCTATCACTTTGGGGACTTCTTTATGGGTTGGTTGTTGCATGGACATTCTTATCAAAAGGACTATCTAAAAAGATCCATAACATAGCTTCCAGGGTAAGTAATGTCAATCTAAAGAATGCGCTCTACCTCCTACTCTATTTTGGAGTTGCTTATATCCTCTCCTTTCCACTTAACTACTATCAAAATTTTTATCGCGAGCATCAATATGATCTTTCCAACCTGACTTTTGGTGGATGGATGAAGGAAGAAATGATTGGGCTGATCTTATCAATACTGCTTGGAACCATCCTGATGGTTGTTCTATATCTGGCGATGCGAAAGGTAAAAGAAAAATGGTGGATCTGGGGTGGTGGCATCACCTTCATCTTTCTCGTTATTATTATTTTTATTGGACCTGTATTTATTAGTCCGTTATTTAATGAATATAAGTCATTGAAGGAAGGGCCGGTACGTGATCAAATCCTTTCGATGGCCAGAGCCAATAGCGTACCCGCAGATAATGTCTATCAATTTGATGCGTCCAAACAAAGTAATAGGATAAGTGCCAATGTGAGTGGAATTGGAAGCACCATTAGAGTTTCATTAAATGACAATTTGCTAAACCGTTGTACGCCCGAAGAGGTAAAGGCAGTGATGGGCCATGAACTTGGTCATTATGTGCTGAACCATGGACCCGAGGACTTAATTTATATCAGCCTCATCTTTATTGCCGGTTTTGCATTTGTTCACTGGTCATTTTCCAAATGCATCAAGCACTGGGGAGCCCATTGGAACATCAGTGATATTTCAGATGTGGCCGGATTTCCTCTTTTTGTTGCCCTTTTTTCTGTGTATATGTTTCTGGCCACTCCTATTCTCAACAGTGTGATACGGAGTGCTGAAATGGAAGCCGATGTTTTTGGTTTGAATGCTGCACGTGAGCCCGATGGTTTTGCCTCTGTTTCAATGAAGCTATCAGAATATCGCAAAATAAATCCAGGATATTGGGAAGAGATTATCTTCTTTGACCATCCCAGTGGTCATACGCGCGTCCTTACCGCAATGAAATGGAAAGCTGAAAATCTAAAAGAATAGTTTCGATTATTTCTTAGTCGTAAGTTCCTTTGGAGGAAAATTCTTGAGTGCCGTCGCTATGCCATTCCGAATATTCTTTTCAGATAAATCAGGGTGGGTATCCATATAGCCAATTGCTTCAGATCGCCACACCATCTTACCGGCCGATTTATCTACCATGTAGATCACTATCGTTCCTTTTAAATAATTGATGATTTCCTCCTCAGGGAATGGCTTATAATCGTAGTGATCATCATCATCATGATGATAAATAATAGATGACTCATTTTTAACAGAAATATGAAAGTCAATGAGCAGATCAGGCTGGCTATCATCTTGTGTATAACCCTTCTTATTGAGCTCAGCTATAATTGAATTCTTTATTTTCTCACGCAGCAAACTGTCATTCAAATAGGTTGGGCCTGTGTAAGTAAAATCACAACCATTGAGCCAACAGAAGGTTTTGTATTGACTAAAATCCTGAGTACGATCAAAGCTTGAGTGCACTTTAACATTGCATCCGGCAAGCGCGAATAGAACCGAAATGGATATTAGAAGACTTTTCATCTGCTTTAATCGATTTTCACAAAATTAATCCTATTGAGGCTCATATCCCCAGACAATTACCACCTAAAGAGGCCAAGAAAGAAAAGAAAACCCACCACTTGAAAATAGTTCAACCCTAAAACTGCTTATTTCTTGAATCACCTAAACACCCCAAAATGAAGACACTGGCTTTGCTATTGCTCGCTCGCTTTAAAAGATTCTATGATTGTGAAGATATTGAATATCCAAGAAAAGAACACATAAAGGGCGCCAAAAATATTCCCTACAATGAAATGGCAGAAGAATCAAATGCCGTCAAGAGCAAAGAGGCCCTAGCCGGATACTTTAATCCAATTTCCGCTAACCAGGAAAAAAAAATTGTGATGTATTTTTTATCGGCCAAACGGCCAGTGTCGTCTATCTGGCGGGCCGCATCCCGAGTTATCTCCTGAGAATATTGATGACTCCATAGAAGAATGGAGTTGAATTCCAGAGTTACCTGTTGAGACTTCTCTTGAAGGAAAAAACTAAAAACGTATTATTTAATTAGTTTACCCGCATCAATCCAAATTTCATCCCCAACTGTGACGGTGGCATCGGTGAAAAAATTCCATCTGACATAACCACCAGTTATCTTGCCTCCTAACTCCGAATTGTCACCCAACGACAACCGCACCACACCTGCACCATAGCCATAGTACGGAATCCATAGATCTTCACTGGGTATAGCCAGCATAGGATTAAAACCCAGCGCAAATTCGCGAAATGATCTTCCAGCCTCGCCAGCCTGATCAATTTCCTGTTGTACCAATGCCGCGTTTTCATCCGCACTAACTTTAATCACTTTACCTTTTTCAAATTTCATGGTTGGTTTAATCACACGCTTGCCCAACCAATCTGAATCAGGAAATACAATCACGCCATCCACAGTTTCTTCAATTGGGGCCACTCTAATAGCACCAGGTGGCAACTCCACTTCACGATCAATCAATGTTTTAGCTTCATTCATATGAGCCCTGCTTGCATTCCCATCTTGTTTCGTCACTTGCCTATCCCCTATCTGAAATTTGATGTCTGTGCCTGCTGGTGTAGTTACATGCACCCAATTATTTCGCATGGCATTTTCAAACTCCACTTGTTTACTTGCCAATGCCGCATAATCTGTTTTCAATAATGCATTTTGATAAAAAATATCAATTGCGCTATCCACCACAATGGGCGAACCATCCAAATGATAAGCTCCCTCCCAATGAAAATGAATTGTGCGACCACTCCCATCACTCAAGACTTTCTGCAATCCTGCATACACTCGATTGGTAGGAGTAGCGCCAGGCAACATAATACCCAATTGCACCGCACTTAGAAAAAGCGGAAGTTCTATATCGCTCATTGCAGATACTGATCTTGTAAATTCCGTGCTCCAGGAATCAAACTGTAATGACGAATCAACACTTGACGTTCCCAAATAAACAGCGCCTGCGTTTTCAATACCCTTTTTTAGCAATGGAATTAGTGGATCGAACCGACCAGGCTGACCAACCAACAACACTTGCTCACCAGATTGCAGTTCACAGCGCGCCATTATTTCATCAGCAATAGCCGCGTAATCCAAATGAACATCAGAAGTAACCCTATCTTTGCCACCTTCGGGTGTACATATAGCCATAATAGAGGTCAGCGCAAGAAAAATAAAAAACCTAATCTCTACTTTCATATTTTAAATGTTTAGAATCGACTAAATAATATTTAACAAAACAGTTTGCGGAATTATTCAGCTTCAGCTGCCCGCTCCATTAGTTTTGAAATGATTTGTGTATAATAGGACCCATAATATGGCCCCACCCAGTTTAATGCTCTTACTTCCTCATGTGAACTGGTTAAATAATGTGTATCGCTTGTGATGTAGCCCATGTACTCGCCATTAAAACTGGTGATCATTAATTTCGTATCCAATGAAGATGCCTTATGATCGAGGTTCATTGTCTTATTAATCTCTCCGGAAAAATCACAAGAAGTACCCAAAAAAAGAATGTCTCCAATCTTCAGTAAATCAATTTCTCCTTTTAGTGGACTAATTACTGATTCAAATACCCAGTTGCGAAGTTTAAACATTTCGGTGAGCCTGAGTTGAGAGGGGCCATGCTCAATTTCTATCCTGGCCGTTTTGATTTGCACCAGGCTATCTTCCTGAACTGCTACCGCATTGTCAATTTTTGAAGCTAATGATCTGCCAATGGAATCCACCAGTGGGAATTCGTAAAGATCGAAACCCCGAATGCCATGACTTCCCATCATCCCAGCTAAAAATTGAGTATACTGATATTCTTTTTCTAACAAGGCAGATACAGCTCCTGGGTAGTCGGCTGAAATGGAAGTCCCTTTACGTGAAATCAAAGTAGGATGAACACTGTAAGTAAATAGTAATCCTTTCGAGCTATCGTTTCGTACGACAGTAATCCCTCGTATTTGTCCATCAGTAGGAGAGTTTCCAGACTTATCAATCCGGTTAATGACATGCTCTGCCGCATCTGTTTTCCAACTATACAACCTGGATGGCTTCATCGATTCTTTTGCCTTCCCCATGTGTTCGATGATTCTTAAAGTTACTTGCTGCATCCACTCTGCTTGAAATTTACCCATAAGTATATTTCCCAAAAGAGATGGATCCCATCCACCCACACTCGTATGCATATGGGATGCAGAAAAGTAAATAAAGTTAGATTCATTTAATTCGATGTTTTCATAGATCATTTTTTTTAATTCCGGAGGAAATAACAACAGATCAACAGAAATTATATACGTGGTGGCCGGACCGTTGCTAACCGCCATAATTCTTGCGTAAATGGTGTCATGGACATCTTCAAAGTTTGCCCTGGGTTTATATCCAGCCAAAGGTCTAGGCTGGTCAGGCACAAGTGAAAACTGGCTCCAGCCTACTTGAAGTGGCTGGGTAGGCTGGAAAGTAGTAATTGGAACAGTATCCAATTTAGCCATCATCCGGTTGTAGAATGGCTGCTGATTAAGTGGGGTGAAATCAATAGGTGCAACAAATGTAATCAGCACTAACATGATGAAAAGCAGGGCACCCGTTATCCATTTGATTATTCTTTCCAATTCGTCAAGATAATATTTTGAAGTCTAATTTCAATCTTCACAACGCTGAAGCATCTATAAATAAATTAAAAGCTGCTGCTACCCATATAAATCTGATTGCGATTATTTGGAATTACTCATACTTTGACCTGATAACACCTTAACTCCGATTAATATGAGATATACTCGATTCTATTTGATTGTTGCTTTCACACTATTGCTAACACCGGGTTATCAGCTATTTGCACAATCCCCTCAAACAACCAACTTTGATCCATCACTGTATAATGGGTTAAAATGGCGCAACATTGGACCAAACCGCGGAGGAAGATCCCTTAGTTCCATGGGTAGTCCTGGAAGAGTTAATGAATACTATTTTGGTGCCACTGGTGGTGGATTATGGAAAACTATGGACGGTGGTAATGAATGGTTCCCTGTGACCGATGGACAAATAAACTCATCATCTATTGGAGCGGTAGCTGTAGCCGAAACTAATCCAGATGTGGTATACATCGGTGGAGGTGAAACACAACTACGAGGAAGCATTACCCAAGGCGAGGGTGTCTACAAAACTACCGATGGCGGAAAAACATGGAGAGCACTGGGCCTAAAAGACACGCAAGCCATTTCTCGAATTCGCGTGCACCCTACCAACCCAGACATTGTTTACGTATCGGCACTTGGTCATCCTTATGGTGAGAATGAAGAAAGAGGAGTTTTCAGATCCACAGATGGCGGCAATACCTGGAAAAAAGTTTTATATGTAAGCCCTCAGGCAGGAGCAGCTGATTTAGTTATTGATCGCACCAATCCAAAAGTATTATATGCCTCTACGTGGCAGGTGTATCGCAAAGCATGGAAGATGTGGGGAGGTGGGCCTGATTGCAAATTATGGAAAAGTGAAAATGGTGGCGACACCTGGGTGGAGTTAACCAAAAACCCAGGAATGCCTGAAGGACCTTTGGGAAAAATCGGTGTGGCAGTCTCCCCAGCCGACCCTAACCGAGTATGGGCAGTGGTTGAGGCCAATGAAGGAGGTGTATTTCGATCTGATAATGGCGGCTGGACCTGGACAAGGGTTAATAGTGAACGTAAACTTCGTCAACGCGCTTTTTATTACTCCAGACTAGTAGCTGATCCGCTGAATAGAGATATCGTATACGGACTCAATGTGGATTTCTGGAAATCAACTGATGGAGGCGTAACCTTTGATAAGGAAATTAATGTTCCCCATGGTGATAATCATGATTTATGGATTGATCCAAATAATCCGATGCGCATGATTGCGTCCAACGATGGTGGTGCTTGTGTGAGTTTAAATGGTGGAGAAACCTGGACAGAAGAGGATTATACTACTACACAATTTTATCATGTGATGGCAACAAGCGATGTTCCATATCATGTAGCTGGTGCACAACAAGACAATAGTACACTGGCGATGCCAAGTGATGGCTGGGATCATATGCAAGCACGAGGCCCCAATCACGGTTGGTATTACTCAGTAGGTGGAGGCGAAAGTGGCTGGATTACACAAAGCCCTACCGATCCCGATGTTTTCTATGCGGGTAGTCAGGGTGCCTTGCTTACTCGTTATAATCGAAAGACCGGACAGATAAGGGATATTCAGGTGTATCCCAGATTTTTTTCTGGTGAGCCTTCTAGTGCATTGCCTGAAAGATGGCAATGGACCTTCCCTATCATGTTTGCGCCGAAAGATCCCAACATCATGTACACCTGTTCACAGCATGTTTGGAAAACAACCAATGACGGTCAAACCTGGGAAAAGATAAGTCCGGACTTAACATATGCAGACCCAGAAACATTAGGTCCTACTGGTGGTATTATTACCAACGACATGAATGGTCCGGAAATCTATGCCACTGTTTTTGCATTGGCTCCCTCCTTTCATGATGTGAACACCATTTGGGCCGGATCTGATGATGGCAAAGTTCACATTACACAAAATGGAGGCAAGAATTGGAAAGACATCACCCCCAAAGATCTACCCAAGTTCTCGCGTATCAGCATTATTGAAGAGTCGCAACACAATCCAGGAACTTTATACCTGGCTGCTAATCGATATCAAGTTGATGATCGGCAACCTTATGTATTTCGAACAACCGATTACGGCAAGACCTGGACAAAAATAATTAATGGTATTAAGGATGGACACTTTGCCCGTGCAGTGCGTGAAGATCCCGAAAGACCCGGATTACTTTTTCTTGGTACTGAGCATGGCGTATACGTATCATTCAATGCCGGAGACCAATGGCAATCACTTCAACTCAATTTGCCAGACACACCTATTAGAGACCTGGTTATCAAAGACAGCGATGTGGTTTTAGGTACTCACGGTCGGGGTTTCTGGATTTTAGATGATATCAATCCGCTACGGCAAATGACAGCAGAGGCATCCAAACAAAATGTCATTCTATTTAAACCTAGTGATCCCATCAGAGGGATTTATGACTTAAAAGTTCAATACTACTTTAAGAACAGTCCAGATTCAGTAAAGATTGAAATTCTGGATGCAAAGGATAATGTTATCTCAACACATATTGGTAAAGAGAAGGTTAACAAGGTAGACAATAATACACCCTGGTGGATGCGGGGGGGCAGTTCCAAGCCAACTATAGCAATCGGTTTAAATGCCTTTACCTGGGATTTAAGATATCCAGGCGCTACAGTATTCGATGGCATCATCATTTGGAGCGGCAGGCCTCAACGCGGTCCATCGGCACCCCCCGGAGATTACAAAGTACGGTTGAGCGTGGGAAGCTTCGCAGCTACTCAGCCCTTTAAAATTAAAATGGATCCCTATTTGAAAGGTGTAACTGAAGCGGACCTCAAAGCGACTTATGATCTGGCCATCAAAATTCGTGATAAGGAAAGTGCTGCCAATGAAGCCGTTATTAAAATTCGCGAAACCAAAAAGAAAATTGAAGAAGGATTGAAAGGGAACAATGACGCAGCTACAACTGCGGCTGCAAAAGATTTTCTGATGAAGATCACTGTTATTGAAAATGATTTGTATCAAACCAAAAATCAAAGTGGCCAGGACCCTCTCAACTTCCCCATCAAGCTTAATAATAGACTGTCATCTCTACGAAGAAGCGTGGAGACCGGAGACGCTAAGCCGACTGATGGCGCGTATACGGTATTCACTGAACTATCCAAAGAACTCGAGGGACACCTTAATAAATTAAACGCTATTTTTAATGGCGAACTTCCAAATCTTAACCAGAAGTTAAGCTTGGATGAAGTGAAAAAATAAAAAGTCAAATTAATAAAAAATCCAGCGGGTATTAACTTTGAAAACCGCTGGATTTTTTATTCAGATTTTCCTCTTTTAAAAGCTATATTTTTTTAAATCTTGTAATAGGGTAATTGCTCTATATCCAGAAAAGAATCACAAGCTTAACCCAGCGAGGAACAAATTTGTTATTCATGAAAGCCCAAGCATAATTCGTACTCTTATTTGAAAGAACGTTCAAATTTTATTTCTATGTAAAGTGAGAAGATTTTTCTTTTATGTTGAAATAACTTTTCTCCTACCGGTGAATTCAAATCTGTTATTGAAATCAATGGCATAGAAACTAATTCAAAAGAATGAACTGATGAAGTTTTGACTAGTCCAGGAAAGGTGGCTTTTTAATCGCCTTTTTCTTATCCTAACAATCAAAAGAGCCAGAGACCCACTTGGCACTAATTATGCTAATTTTCACTATATTGGTAACTTAAAATTTAGATTTAATCAACCCTAAACCGTATCGAATCATGGAAAAGAGAAGATCATTTATTAAAAAATCAGGACTGCTTTTCGCTGCAGGTGCTTTACCGCTGGGTGCCCTAGCTAAGGTATTAGGCTTGATGAAATCCCCTCCTGCCGACGTGGTCATTACCCTTTATGTTGATACCGCTCGAATTGACAATCAAGCCGTTAATGCGTCTTGTAATTTCGGCCAAGACCCTAGCATTTCCAATGAGGAGTATACTGTTGATGTCAACCTTGGAGATACAGTCACCTGGCAGGGCGTCTCTGCCAATGCTCCATCCACAGATGTGGTTAATATCGTATCCATCAATCACGAAGGCGGAAAGAATGTATTTGATCAAAATATATTGAAAGGCAGTGGTAACCCGGAAAAAGTTACAGCCATAGCAAAGCAACGAACAGATGGAGGAGAGAAATATAAATATAAGATCTCATTTACAGTTTTAAACAATGGAGTAAAAAGAAACGGGACGTTTAATATTGATCCTAAGCTAGCTGTTCATTAATTTTTTAAGATATCTGATTTTTAAATCATCCAAGAAAGTTGTATTGTTCCGATTGGCATGTTATAAATTCTCAAAAAAAAGCCTGGCTCTCATTGGGCTTTTTTTTTGCTGTTTACTTGTTTACCTATGGCCAAACAAAGGTTATTGGAGACAGCTTGGAATTGCTATACACGCAAGGCACTTATAACGATCAGGATAAATTAAAAATATTAAAAGAACTTGCGGTAAACCATTCTGATGTAGAAAAGAGATTACTTTATAGCGAATTATTGATAAAATCAGCAATCGAAATAGATTCACCTTCTTATCTATTTCAAGGTTATCTTGAGAAAGGCACATCACTAAGAGTAAAAGGGGACTTAACCAACGCGTTGGAAAGTTACTTTGAAGGTGCAAAAATTGCAGAAAAATTAAAAAAGAAGGATCGACTTGGAGCCATTCGTATTGCAATTGCTGACGTTTACTCAATAATGGGTAATCATAAAAATGCAGTGAAGTATCATCAAGATGCCATACAAATTTTACGCGAAGAGAAAGATTCAATTAACATTGCTACGGCCCTCTTAAACGCTGGTGACGAATATACTAATATTGGTAATTTGGATTCCGCCATAACTTACACAGTCGAAGCAAAAGATATTTTTGAAAAAATAAATTACTTGCCAGGTCAAGCCTATAGTTTAGGGAATCTTGGCATCATTTACGCTAAACTGGGAATGGATCTCAAAGCTGAATACCATCTGAATCAAGCCATATTAATACTTGAAAACTTAAAAGACTATTATGCTATCGCTGTATACCTCACTTATGTATCAGATATCTATTTGGAAAAGAGCGAGCGCGCACTTGCCCTCAATTACGCCAGATTAAGTTTGGAACTGGCCTATTTCCATGGAATGAAAAAGGAAGTAAGTGACGCCTATCTTAAACTATCCAAAATCTATGAGCAAATGGGGAATACAGAAGAGGCCTTTAAGTTTTACAAAAATCATATTACCTACAAAGACAGTGTCAACAACATCACCACCGTACAACAGATGGCTGATTTACGCACTGACTTCGAGGTCTCCAAGAAACAGATTGAGGTTGACCTGCTCAATCAGCAAAAGAAAACGCAGCAAATCATTGTAATCGCCACCATAGTCGCGTTGGTGCTTATTTGTATGTTGGCGATTGGCTTGTACAGACGATATCTGTACATCAGAAAAACACAACTCATTATTGAGGAAGAAAGAAACCGATCTGATGAACTACTTCTGAATATTTTACCCAAAGAAACGGCCTCAGAATTAAAACTTAATGGTAAGGTAAAAGCTCAAAGATTTGAATCAGTAACCGTCATGTTTGCCGACTTTAAAGGCTTTACCCAATATGCAGAACAACTTCAACCAGAAACGCTGGTCAAAAGAGTAGACTATTACTTTTCCAAATTTGATGAAATCATGGAGAAGTATGGACTTGAAAAAATAAAGACCGTTGGCGATGCTTATATGTGTGCAGGTGGATTGCCGTTCCCATCAAAAAATCATCCCAGCAAGATGGTTCAAGCCGCCATTGAAATAGCTCAATTTGTTGAAGAAGCTAAATTTGATTCTATGCAAAAAGAAAACGCGTTTGATGTGCGCATTGGCATCAACACTGGACCGGTAGTAGCTGGAGTTGTGGGGACTAAAAAGTTCGCTTACGACATCTGGGGAGATACGGTAAACATCGCGGCCAGAATGGAATCCAGCTCAGAAACAGGAAGAATTAATGTTTCTGAAAACACGTATGCTTTAGTCAAAGCAGAATTCGATTGTGAATACAGAGGTGAGATTGATGCCAAAAACAGAGGCATGTTAAAGATGTACTACGTCAAGGCTAAAAAAGAAAATACCTCAACAGTTGAGTCAACGATTTAAGTTAAGTGAGCTGATGTGAAGCTGGGTTACCGCTTTTCAACAAAAAAGAATTCATGGCCCATCCACCCTCTTTCAAAACAAAGCCGATTGGATTGTTTCCAAAATGCCTGAGCCCAATAGCCAAAGTCCTTATCAAACAAACTGCTTATCGTAAGGCTGGCTACTTTGAACCATTTAGCCAATGGAAATAATTTGTAAAAAGTATTGGTCCAGCAAAAAATAGTCCAGATATAATGCTCCCTCCCATCAACGATCTTAATGATATCATAGTCTCCTTCCTTTGCACAAGAAAAGAAATGTTTAAAATCTCTCGGTAACCAAGCTTCAGGATAACGATAGGTTAATAAACCAAGATGGTAATACATTTGACTTTCATCATCATGTCCTTCTTTTTCTACCTGTAATTTTGCGTAGTCAACTTCTCTTCCATTGAAGGTCATAAACTGCCCTCCTATTCTTCCGCCTGGTTTGAGTAAATCATAACAATAGTCAAAAAATTGTCTGTATACCTTGTCCTGATTGCCAGTCAAATGATCTGTGGGAGAAACAAAATGTTCAGGTGATCCCATCACCACGATGGCGTCAAACGGCCCGTTATCTGGAGTAAATTCCTGCCAAATCGTACGATGAACATCATGTCCCGATTTCTTCAAGTATTCATATTGTGTTTTAGCCGGACAAACGGAAGTAACAGCCACGCCTCGCTCAAGACAATAATTTGAAAACGGACCCCAGCCCGGTCCAATTTCATATATTTTCATCCCTGCATTTTCTTTCAATCCGAGATACTTGAAATAAGCTTCATACTTTTTCTGCTGAGCCAACAACACGTTCTCTTTGTTAGCCTCACCATAGTCTCCTGGCCAGGAATTGGATATGGAGGCAAAATCACCCATAATCATTCGGAAAAGTTTGTCTACCGGATTATAGGCCTTATTATGAGGTTCTATTAGGCTTTTTGGCACTGCCTTTACTTCTACTTCCTGCATACTTCAATATACCACTATTTAATTACAATATTATTTATAGCGAGGCTTAATTTCTGACTGCTGTTTTTAATAATACTGTTCCATTTCATATCTATTCCACAATTTGGAAATTTGAGGAGTGACTCGGAAAATAATTCATATTGATATGGATGCCTT
>DATCZR010000354.1:0-5903 GCA_036525835.1 Cyclobacteriaceae bacterium | reverse complement strand
ATAGGCGAAGTGGTTTCTTACTAATTTGGGAAAGATACGGTTATCCTTTCCAACCCCCATTTTTTGCTTCTATAAACGAGAAGATTTGATTTAGCTTCGTGCGATGTCAATCCCCTTTGAGATTAAGTCAGTACTAACCCACGCCATGATTGGTTTGGATGTATATCCCCAATTCAGGAGGATTGGCTTTGACACCATCAAACTACACAAAGAGTTTGAAACTGATTTTAAGGCCTCCGGTAAGAAGGACGAAGTGGCCTATTTCCTGGACTATGGCATTAGGGTTCTCAATCCCAGGGTTAACCAGAGGCTAAATAGACCCCTAGACCATCCCACCTTCCTAAAGATGGTTGAATACGGCATTAGAGAGTATTGAGAAAAGCCAGGAAGTCTGGAAGCTGAGAAGTGAGCTTGGTAAGGGCAGGTATTTCTATGGGTGTGAATTGACCTACTAAAATTCAAATCGGAGCAAAAAAAGGTACCTATTCGGCACCCTTAGTTTGAAATTAGGCCAAAAAAGCCAATTTCTGAGGTCTCGAGCGGATTCGAACCGCTGTAGGAGCTTTTGCAGAGCTCTGCCTAGCCACTCGGCCACGAGACCTTATTAAAATATACACCGGCAATTGGCATATCTTTCATAGCTGCAAAATCAATTTTGCTGAGCTTGCCTCTGCCGGTTCCTGGCCACTTGATCCGACACATAGGGTCGGAGAGACCTTACTATTAAACCAAAATTAGGAAAATCAACTTGATTCCCTACAAAAGAAAAAAGAAGGTGATCCTCGCACGCAAGAACCACCTACTTTTTTACCTAAACAAGATCGAACTAGTCTTTCTTGTCTGCATTCATTTTATCTTTCAAAGCACTCAATGCCTCAATGTCACCCAAAGTTGATTTCTCTGTGTCTTTATTGATCTTATCGATTGACTTGCCTTTTGAAGGAGCACGCTTCTTAGCCGGAGCGGATGCTTTTTCCTCTTCAGTAGACCAGATCGCCTTATGGCTCAAAGCTATTCTTCTGTCTTCTTTAGAAAACTCAGTCACTTTGAAATTTAACGCCTCACCAGCCTCAATTTTGGAATCGTCTTCACGAACCAAATTCTTGGCTGAACAGAATCCTTCAATTCCATAAGGCAATTCCAAAATAGCTCCTTTGTCGTTCTTGCTGATCACTGTACACTTATGGATAGAACCAACCTGGAATACTGAATCAAATGCATCCCAAGGATTTTCTTCCAGATGCTTGCGGCTCAACGCCAATCTTCTGTTGGCAGCGTCCAACTCCAATACCACTACTTCAAGCTCCTCCCCTACTTTGATAAACTCAGAAGGGTGCTTAATCTTTCTTGTCCAGCTCAAGTCTGATACGTGTACCAATCCATCGATACCTTCCTCCAGCTCGATAAACAAACCAAAGTTGGTGAGGTTACGCACAATACCTTTGTGCTTGGTACCGATAGCGTATTTGGTCATTACATCCTGACGGGTCCAAGGATCTTCCGTCAATTGCTTAATGCCCAATGACATCTTACGCTCTTCGCGATCAATGGTCAAAACGACCGCCTCCAGTTCTTCACCTACTTTGATGAAATCCTGAGGGTTACGCAAATGCTGTGACCAGCTCATCTCCGATACGTGAATAAGTCCCTCCACACCAGGCTGAATTTCAAGGAATGCTCCATAATCAGCTACGTTTACAATCTTGCCTTTTACCTTGGAGCCTACATTAATATCTGCTGGCAATGAATCCCAAGGATGAGGCGTAAGTTGCTTCATGCCCAAAGAGATTCTCTTCTTATCTTCATCAAAATCAAGAACCACAACTTTCACCACCTGATCCAACTTCAACAGTTCATCCGGATGGTTGATGCGTCCCCATGATATATCCGTGATATGCAACAGCCCGTCTACACCACCCAGGTCAATGAACACACCAAAGTTGGTCATGTTCTTGATCACACCTTCCAATACTTGTCCTTTCTCCAGGTTATTGAGGATGACTGCTTTCTGCTGTTCCAGATCTTTTTCAATCAATACTTTATGTGATACTACTACGTTGTCGTTGCTGTAGTTGATCTTCACCACCTTTACCTCGATAGATTTATTTACATAAATATCAAAGTCGCGAATTGGTTTCACGTCAATTTGAGAACCAGGCAAGAAAGCCTCGATGCCATAAACATCTACAATCAATCCACCCTTTGTTCTGCGTTTTACAAATCCTTCGATTACCATGTCTTTCTCGAAAGAGCCGGCAATGTTTTCCCATCCTTTAACCAACTTCGCTTTTCTTCTTGATAGCACCAGCTGACCCATCGCGTTTTCACGCTCTTCTATAAAGAGGTCAACCTTATCTCCTATTTTAAGATCGGGCAGGTCTTTGAATTCAGCTACTGGCACAAGCCCGTCAGACTTAAATCCAATATTAAGAATCACATCTTTATCATTGATTCCAACCACAATACCTTCCACTACTTCACTTTCGTTTACTGAAGTGACAGTACCTTCATACAGGTTGGTAATCTCTTCTCTTTCTTTTTGAGAATAACCTTCACCGAAGCCTTTGCGATCGAATGCATCCCAATCGAATGTATCTAATGATACGGGTGAAGTACTTTTTGATCTTCTGTCGGCTACATTGCTAATAATTCGCGCCGTTACCAGTTCACCTTCTTCTTCCGCTTTTTTGGCTTTTTTAAACTCAGCTAATTCATCCTCTTCATCGATCTCGATATCCACATCGGCAGCCTTGGGTGTCTTTTTTACCACTGGCTTCAATTCATCAGTTTCGGGCTTAGCTTTTGCCTTTGAGTCTCCTTTTGGTTTTGTCATGTTTACTTTGCCCTGATTACACGAAGAAAGCGGGCTGATTCTTCGTTTTTGTTAAAACATACCCTTTTTGGTCAAAAAAAGAGCCTCGCTACTCAGCGGGGCTGCAAATGTATAAAAATTTGGATAAAGGAGGAAGACCTGGAGACCTCTAAAATCAAGGGATATCCTCGAAATTAAGGGTGCCCTCAGCATAATTGATCAATAACTTTTGGAACATGAGTGTATAGCGCGCTGACACAAAATCACCCTGTGCCCTGAAATAGTTTTGATTGGCCAGCGTTAGTGCCACGATATCGGAAACACCCAGTGAATATCGCTCTTGCTCCAACTGACGGGCCAATTCAGCGGCCTTTAACTGAGAATTTGAAGCATCATAGTTAACCCGAGCATCCCGGTAATTTTGATAGGCCCTAATTACATCGCTCTTTACCAGAATTTCGGTATTCTCGGTTTGGAGCTTTGAATTCTCGTAAGCCACTCTATTTCTTACAGTAGTGTTTCTGGTTTGGAAAGTGCCAAATATGGGAATCGAAAATTGCACTCCATATGTAAGCTGCGTGTTGTCATCTTTAAACTGTTGCTCGAAAGTTCTATTTGTTGGTGAAAATGTGGCCGATGGATGGATATAATTATATCTCGATCCGTATTGAACAAACAAACTAACCCTGGGAAAATAGGTTCCCCTACTGGATTGATATCCAAACTGATTGGCCTTTTCATTATAACGGGCTTGTGCCAGATCGCCTCTGTTTTCCAAGGCCCTTGTACTAATCTCCTCTATTCCACTTACCCCACTGTCTTCCAGATTCACATCCCAAGATGGCTCTGCCAATTCTATTCGAATCAAAGGATCCAACTGCAGTGTCTGCGCCAATGTGGCCAGGTCGTTTCTTAAGGTGAAAGAAGCCCTCATCGATAATAACTCCGCATTCTTCACCTGATATTGTTGATTTACCAAATCCACCTCAGCTCTGCTTCCCGCATCAACCTGTGCTTTTATTTGTTCATATTGTTGTTGCTGTGTGAGTACGTTTTGTTCTTGAATTGACAGCAACTCCTTATCCAGTAAGCAAACCAAATATTGATTAGCCACATTCCGAATCACATCCTGATTGGTTCTTCTTACCAATTGTAGCTGGGCTTCGTATAAACTGGATGCTTGCCGATAGGCATTGAAATTATTGAGTCCATTAAACAAAGGCATATTGGCATTGGCATTGGCACCAAAAAAATCAATTACCCCATTCACTACCTCACCTTGTTGCTGGTTAAAAGAATTACCATCATTGCGACCCGCATTTCCATTAATATTAATGGAAGGTCCCATACCCAACATTCCAGCTGTTTTATTAACCTGTGACGAAATCAACAAATTCTCCTGCTGATTAAGTGCGAGATTCTTATCAAGTCCAATCTTTACAGCCTCCTTGAATGTGAGTGTTCTTATCACGTCCTGACCAAATCCCATGGTCACAACGGAAATACAATAAATTAATACTAGTATGCTATGCTTCATATTATTATCTATACTTTTACTACAACTTCATCTGACTCAAGGGCTCCATCCACTACCCTTACTATCCGCTTACCACGCTGGGCGTTTTCTTCAGAGTGAGTCACTTGTATGATGGTCATCCCTTCCTTATTTAATTGTTCGAAGATGTCCATGATCTGTTTGCCCTGCTCTGAATGCAAATTCCCTGTGGGCTCATCGGCCAGTAATAATTTAGGTTGGCCGATTATAGCTCTTGCCACACCTACCAGCTGCTGCTGCCCTCCAGAAAGTTGCTCCGGGAAAAGATCTTTTTTTGCTACCATATTAAAGCGGTCCAGCAACTCTGCCACCATACTTTTTCGCTGGCTGCCGCTAACTCCTTTATACAATAGCGGAGTTTCAATGTTTTCATAAACGGTGAGCTCATCGATCAGGTGATAGGCCTGAAAGATGAAACCGATGTAGTTCTTATGCATTTCAGACTTCTTCCTTTCCTTCATCGTATGAACAGGCTCATCGAAGAAATAATATTCCCCGGCTGACGGCTCATCGAGCATCCCGATGATGTTCATCAAAGTAGATTTTCCAGCCCCTGATGGCCCCATAATGGTCAGGAACTCCCCCTGTTCTACTTTAAGGTCAATGCTTTTGACAATGAAAGTCCTCTGGAACCGCGAATCGATGTATTTATCGATATCCTTAAGTTGAATCATGCATGTCTGTTTTCGGTGGAAGGTTAGCCAACAATAATGCCAACGCTATAATATTGATTAGACGAGAAATAATCGGCCAAGTTGCACGGTTTATCGTCCGGTTGCGAAAAAAGGTGTCCTTTTACGGACGTTAGAAAACCAATGGGTGGAGAACTACATCAACGCGCCTATTGAGCATGCGCCCATAATAATTGTCGTTGCGGTACACCGCATTCTCATAATCCCAGTTTTTGATATGGATGATGTTTTCCGGAATACTATTTTCCTTTAGAAGCTCGAAAACAGCCTCGCTTCTCATTTTAGATAACCATTCGTTGAATTCCTTGCCTCCAATGGGGTCGGTGTGGCTGGTAAGCTGAATCTGGTACTTTTGGAGCAGGTTGGGAATAGAATCGAGCCAATTAGAAAGTTCCTGAACTTGGTACTTGTCGACATAATAGCTCCCTCCTCTAAAATAAATGCTTTTCCTAATCTCATCCTGCTGAGCCATTAGCGAGGCTGGAAAAGCCATAAATGCAACCAGTATGAGCGCAATGCGATGCATGTCTCAATTTACGTAGAAATGAGAAAAGAGGATTAGCTATTACTCTCTTTTATCATGTATGCAGGCTTCAAGACGAGGGGTTGAAGCATCAAGGCAAAGTCTAGTTTCTTGGATTTCCGTAATTAAGCCACGTGACCTTTGCGTTGCCCTTTTTTAAGACGGAAAGAATAATGAGGTTGTCATAATCCGAATCCTTAAAATCAGCGAGCTCTTCTTGACCAAGAAAATAATTGGCTACCCAGGGTGTGGTGTTGGAATGACCTGAGATGACAACTGTGGCCCCGGCATGTTCTAGTAAGATTTTATCCATCTCCTCTC
>DATCZR010000353.1:0-3212 GCA_036525835.1 Cyclobacteriaceae bacterium | reverse complement strand
GGGGGAAGGACATGGAGTTCATGGCTGAATCAACCTACGGTTCAAATCTACCACGTTACAACTGATAATAATTTTCCGTATTGGGTGTACGGTGGACAGCAGGAAAGTGGAGCGATAGGTACAGCCAGTCGCGGTAACGGTGGTCAAATTTCAATGCGTGATTGGATGGGTATAGGATCTGATGAATATGCCTATGTGGCTCCCGATCCAAAAGATCATAATATCATTTACGGAGGTCGTGTGATGCGCTTTGATAAGCGAACTGGACAATCCCAAAATGTAGCACCGGAGGCATTGCGATCTGGTAAGTATAGAATGCTTCGCACCATGCCATTGATGTTTCATCCCAAAGATGACAACATGTTATTATTTGCTACTAATGTGTTGTGGAAAACCATGAATGGAGGAACTGATTGGGAAATTATAAGTCCGGATCTTACACGCAAACAACCGGAAGTTCCGGCTAGTGTTGGCGATTTTATGACCGAGGAATTGAAGACTATGCGCCAGAGAGCCGTAATCTACGCTGTTGGGCCATCGCATATAGATAAAAATATTATTTGGGCTGGTACTGACGATGGTTTGGTGCACGTTACAACCGATGAGGGCAAAACATGGAAAGAGGTTACGCCACCTGCATTGAAATCGTGGGACAAGATTGCTCAGATTGATGCCGGCCACTTTGATATCAAAACTGCATACATAGCAGTCAATGCCATTAGGAAAGATGACATGAAGCCTCATGTGTACAAAACACATGACGGCGGTGCGACATGGACAGAAATCGTAAAAGGTATGCATGACATGGGTCCCGTGAATGTGGTCAGGGAAGATTCTCAGCAAAAAGGTTTGTTATATGCGGGTACAGAACGTGAGGTGTATTTTTCCATTGACGATGGCGCCAACTGGCAATCATTACGAATGAATATGCCAGCCACTTCCATTCGCGACCTGGTGATTAAAGATAATGACGTAGTGGTAGGTACACATGGACGCTCTATTTGGATTTTGGACGACATTAATGTATTGAGACAACTGGCAAAAGCAACTTCAACGCCATCTGCCTATTTGTTTGCACCACCCACTACCATTCGCGTTCGCAACAATATGTTTTCTGATACACCATTACCACCCGAGGAGCCCACTGGTGAAAATCCTCCAGACGGAGCGATCCTGGATTATCATCTGCCAAATAAAGCAAACGATGTATTGTTGGAAATTCTGAACAAAGATGGAGATGTAATTAGATGGTTTACCAATAAGGATAAGCCTGAGAAATTGGATACCACAACCATGCAGTATCCCACTTATTGGTTCAGGCCTGAGCAACAAATTGAAACATCTATAGGTCACCATCGTTTTGTTTGGGATTTGCATTATGCGCCACCACGAGGTTCAAGAAGGCAACATTCCATTGCGGCTGTTTATCATAGCACGCCCACTGGGCCTATGGGACCTTATGTGGCGCCAGGTAATTACAAAGTTAGACTTACCGTGGATGGAGAGTCTACAGAGCAACCGCTAGAAGTCGTGCTGGATCCTCGTTCAAAAATTAATGATGCGGATTTAAAACTTCAAACTGACTATTCCATGATGTGCTACAATGCCTACCATCAGTTGCAGGATATGCGCGAGTCCATAGAAGCTCAACTCAATGGTAAGAAGAAATTGAAGAGGGCGCAATACACTTCACTTCGAGATATGGTTGGTGATGGGCAGCCTGATAATCCGGATATCCAATATGGAAGCATTTATGAATCTCCACTAGAAAGTGAAACCATTGTGAGTTTACAGGATAAATTTTTGCATATGCAGTTGACGTTTCAAACTGCAGATGTGAGGCCTACAACACAGGCGATGGAAGCGGTGAAAAAGTTGATGTTAAGGAAAGAGGAGATGGTAAAAAAGAGAGAAGGGTTGAAGTAGAAATCCTATTCGTCACAGTTCTACAATATGGCCAAATTCAATTGAAATCAGCTAGTTAATCGAAGGTTTACTGATAAATGAGTTTTGATGAGCTCATCCAATTCTGCCACTTTTCCCGGGAAAGATTAATAAGCAACGATCATAACTCTTTCAGATCTCATGATACTAGATTTTTATCGGGTAATGATCCAATAGTAAGCTTCCTCTTCATCGGTAAAAACCCCGAGTTGAACTTCGTTAGCTTTAAACTTTTGTTCTGCATCCATTTTGAATTTTTCCATGGGATATTCAGCAAAGAAATCTTCGCCTAGGATTACAGCATGAATTTTTACATTCGACTTATTAAATAGTAGATCATCCCAATCCCCAGCAAACCACTTTTCAGTTTCCTCATCCACTTCTCCCAGTAGTTGCGTGTCAGCCAACCAGGCTAGTCGGTCATACGTCTTGACAAGTTTTACATAGTGCTGCTGTATATTCAATAGATTTCTACGAAAAATATCTCCTGGCGTTTCCTTTTTCCATGCGTGCTTGAGGACGGGGAGACTATCATCGAGAGAACAGGATACCCATTCATTTTCAAATATAAGTTGAGTCATGGTAGCGGTATTGTTTTTCAGGGATATCCAATTTACAGAATTTTTATCAATTCAATTTATGAACCTTCATGGTGCTTCTAAAGATATAATACTGTATTTATCCCTATTTTTAGCCTTATGGTATTATCCAACAATTTGAGATCAATTTGAATAACTCACCATACCAAGTCATTTTTATCATTGGCGTCTCAGGAGCTGGCAAAACTACTATTGGCAGTACTGTAGCAGCCAAGCTGAGTATACCATTTTTTGATGCTGATGATTTTCATCCAGTAGTAAATAAGAAGAAAATGGCGGCCGGGATTCCCCTCAATGATGACGATCGTTTGGGTTGGTTGAAGTCGCTAAATTTACTGGCCCAAAAAGAAGTGCAGGATCATTCCCTTGTAATCGCTTGTTCTGCTTTAAAGGAATCTTATCGGCAACAGTTGATGATGGATATTGAAAATCATTGTCGGTGGTTTGCGCTTGAAGGTAGTTTTGATCAGATCAGGGATCGGCTGAATAATAGAAGGGGGCATTATATGCCGACATCGCTACTGCAGTCTCAATTTGATTTGTTAGAGATTCCATCATATGCCATTGAAATTGATGTTCAGCAATCGCCTGGGGAAATTGTAAATTTGATTTTAGATAAGTTGACAGAAATGAAGTCAGTACTTGGAGTTATTGGTTTGGGAGTAATGG
>DATCZR010000352.1:0-2504 GCA_036525835.1 Cyclobacteriaceae bacterium | reverse complement strand
AGGCTGAAGAAGTAGATGTAGAAATTAACCCCGCTGATATAGAAGTGCAAACGGCCAGGTCAAGTGGTGCCGGTGGGCAAAACGTAAACAAGGTTGAGACTAAAGTTCAAATGACTCACAAGCCCACAGGCATAGTTGTAACCTGTCAGGTAGAAAGATCGCAACACGGTAATCGGGAAAGAGCGATGCAAATATTAAGGACTAAACTTTATGAAAGGGAAGTTGAGAGGCAAGCCAAAGAAGTTGGAGCGGCTCGAAAATCTCAAGTAAGGAGTGGGGACAGGTCCGAAAAAATTCGAACCTACAATTATCCGCAAAGTCGGGTTACCGATCATCGCATTGGCTACACGCAGTATAACCTTCCTTCCGTGATGAACGGAGAAATTAATGAATTCGTTGAGAGGCTTAAAATTGCTGAGACAGCCGAACGAATGACAGAAGCAAATTAATGGCTAATTGTCAATATCAGCCTCGTCAGCTTTTTTGATTTGCTCGTCAAGTATTTTGTCAATGATTTCCATCTGCCTTTCATCGATTGTCTGATCAACTTTAGCTTGCTTTTTCATAAAACGAAACATGGCATTCTTCTTGATTTCATATGCAAGGAATACTGTATAACTCTTCGTCTTGTCATTATAGTATTTTTCCTGGCCGATTTTGCGCAAATCTGAAATTTGGGTGTTCATTGTTTGACGCACCAGGCTCTCAAATTTATCAGCGACATCCGCTGCTCTTTCATTTTCTCTTTGACTAAGGTACTGGTCGGTCACTTGTTTCATTGTAGTGTTTACCTGTCCCGCAAGTTGTGCTTTAGCTGCAATATCGGCTTTTCCTAGTGCGATATTGTCTTGCGAACTTTCTCCTTTGCCCGTCCCTCTAAACCAGCGGTTATTTGATTCATAGGCGCTTCCACGAAATGGCTCCTTTACCTTTTTTCCAAATGGACCTGATGAACATGATAGCAGTGTAGCAATTGATGCTATTAGTAGAATATTGATGTATTTCATGATGTAATCTTTAAAATATCGTTTTAAAAATACGAAAAATTATGCCAGACGTGATTGGATTATCAATTGCCATCGAAAAGCCCACATCCACCTTAATTCATAGTTTTTGATACCCGCCTCGTCCATAATAGACTCCAGGTCATGGCGCCTAAATGCCCTCAAAACTGAGAGAGGAGCATCAAATTTGAACATGGATGACTTTGAGAACCATTGCGCGAGCAATCGTATAGAATAGTATGCCAACCAATGCCTGTGAAGATCGTTGATAACAACGCCAAATTTTGATTGACGCTCAATAATCTGAAACAAGGCACCCAATTCTTTTTTGGTAAAATGGTGCGTAAATAAAGTGGCGACAACGATATCATATTTACTTTTTGCAAAATCGTCTGAAAAAACATTTTGGGTAATGAAATTGATCTCAGGATAATCAAGTGTGTTTTTTTTTGCGAACGAAATTATGTTTTGGTTAGCATCAATACCTGTTAGTCTTAATGAAATTTTTTGCTGCTTGCCCCAATCAGCTATTTCCTTAAGAATATCGCCACCCCCACATCCTATGTCGGCTACGGATATCGTTTCATCGACTTTCCTTTTCCCAAGTAATTTTTTGATTCCTCCAATTGTTACCTTATTTCCACCAAGCCATTTATTTATTACCTCAAGCTCTAACAATGTTTGGTTAACTTCTTCGCCGGAGCAGTTAAGGTCATCCATAATTTCTGTTGCGTTGGATCGAAGCGAAAACCGAGAACGCATGACTAACGAATTTTGACAGTGAGAATTAGACTTTCCAAAGTAAGGCCTGGCCCAAATCCAAGGCTCAATATTTTCTTACCCTGATCTTTGCTAGTAATGCTCATGTAAATTTCCTTAAGTACAAAGAGCACAGTAGGCGAAGACATGTTTCCATATCTTTTCAGAACATCATATGCGTATTTATTATCGCTTTTCTTCAAGCCCAGCTGATCTTCAATGGCCTCCAGGATTTTTTTCCCACCAGGATGAATGGCAAAATAGTCAATATCGGAAAGGTTTATTTTATTAAGAGATAACAATGAAAACGTCAATTTTTTAATTCCATTTTTTATGACCGCAGGCACATATGCTGATAACTTCATTTTAAATCCAGTGTCACCAATTGACCAAGCCATGTCACGCTCTCCTTCGGTAAATAAGTCGCAGAAAAATTTACCAATTTCTAAATTAATGTTTGCCCTGGGCGATGCTTCAACTAATAATGCAGCTGATCCATCTGCAAATAATGCATTGGCCAGTTTATTGTCTTCTGAATTTTCTTTTTGAAAATGGATACTACATAATTCAGTACACACGATGAGTACTTTGGCACTTTTGTTTTGCTGGCAAAATGAATCAGCAACCCGAAGTGCATTAAATGCCGCATAGCAGCCCATAAAATTGATACTAGTGCGGGAGATCGTGGAACTTAACTCAAGTTGCCGTACCAGCTCAATATCCAAGCCTGGAGCAAACATT
>DATCZR010000351.1:0-19467 GCA_036525835.1 Cyclobacteriaceae bacterium | reverse complement strand
AGAAAATTACTTATTTGGAAAGTATTTGGAAGACGCAATTCCCTGGACTTGGTTTCGATTACTGGTTTTTGGAGGATGAATTTGCCCGCATGTATGAAAACGAAGTCAGAGCAGCATCATTGGTTGAGAAGTTTTCAGTGCTGGCGATCCTTATTGCCTGCATTGGCTTGTACGGGCTGGCTTCCTTTATGTCACAGCAGCGTACTAAGGAGATTGGTATTCGCAAAGCACTGGGCAGCACCAGTGGACAAATTGTGTTGCTGTTGTTAAAGGTTTTTGGAAGACTATTGTTGATTGCCTGTGTGATAGCCATACCCCTTACCTATTATTTTGCATCGATGTGGTTAGAAAGCTTTGTGTATCAAACGCCATTATCAGCTTGGTTGTTTATAGGATCAATTGGAGCGATTGCGCTTATTACCTTGGTAACCGTAGGGTACGAGACCATAAAGGCTTCAATGGCTAATCCGATCAGTTCATTAAGGCACGAGTAGAATAGTTTACTCCGCTCTCAATGACTTTCTGGATTATCAAGCCCCCCATGGTTGGAGATTGTTTCGTCAATTTATGAAATTGCACAAAGGCAGTCTAACTGTTATGAGCGAACCGGACAAAGGAAGCATTGTAAGATTGGAATGGTAGCTTTTCAATACCTTTGTTTGAACAAAGCATACTTATTGTTAGTTAAATCCTCAAAGTTGAAAGGCCATCAAAAAGTTTGACATACCTGTTTATTACCGCTCTTCTATTACAGGAAGGATAAAAGAGTCCAGAATGCAAAAAGATTTGCGTAAGCAGGATTTTTCTCCTGCTCGTTTGGACTTTGGACCTGTTGTATTTTATATCGCCCGTCATTTTGGATTTTGCTATGGCGTGGAGAATGCCATTGAGATCAGCTACAAGGCGCTTGAGGAGAACCCGGACAAAAATGTATATCTGCTCAGTCAGATGATTCACAATCAGGAAGTGAACAAAGATTTACAAAGTCGAGGGATCAAGTTCATTATGGATACAGATGGCACCCAGTTTATTCCATGGAGCGCGCTTAGGAAAGAAGATGTTCTAATTGTGCCGGCTTTTGGTACCACCCTGGAAATTGAGCACAAGCTGTTGGGCATGGGGCTTGAAGTTCAAAAATACAATACTACTTGCCCTTTTGTTGAGAAGGTATGGAACCGTGCCGATAAGCTTGGAAAGGATGATTACACAGTTATTATTCACGGTAAACCGAATCATGAGGAAACGCGGGCTACTTTTTCGCATAGTGCACATAGCGGACCATCTATCATTGTCAGGGACATGAAAGATGCCATGCTTTTAGGAGAGTTCATTGAAGGTAAAAAGCCGGTTGAGATGTTTGAAGAAACATTTGAAGGAAAATTTTCAAAAGGTTTTAATGCCAGTCGGGACCTTCAGAAAGTTGGCGTGGTGAATCAGACGACCATGTTGGCCAGTGAAACGCAGGATATAGCAGACTACTTTAAAAATCTGATGATCAAAAAGTATGGTGTGGGAGAGATTAAAAATCATTTCGCGGATACCCGAGACACTTTGTGCTATGCCACCAATGACAATCAGGATGCGACTTATGAACTGCTCAATACAGATGCAGATTTGGCCATTGTGGTTGGAGGGTACAACAGCTCCAATACTTCTCATATTGTAGAATTGTGTGAGCGCAAGTTTCCCACTTTTTTTATTAATTCGGATTTAGAATTGAAGTCAAAAACCGAAATTCATCACTTCAATTATCACAAAAAAGAAAAGGTGGTTACACACGATTTTCTTCCCTCTAAAATGCCTCTAAAAATTGTGTTGACCAGCGGGGCTTCCTGCCCTGATACCCTGGTGGACAGGGTCATGCTCCGAATCCTTGAGTTTTTTCCAGGCTCACATTTGGTAGAGGAAATTTTGAAGGATTTCCAGGTGAAAAAATAACCACAAAGATTATAAAGTATACTTCGAGGACTTTGTGTGCTATTTCTTTGCCCGCATTGTGGTTAATAAATAAAAGTTTCAGAGCAATCCTTCTTCCAGACACTTGCCATCGATCTTCTCATCAGGATTAAGAAGGAACATTGTACGGATGGTGGAAATACATTTACCCCTGGCGCCATGCCCGAATTGATTGATACGTACTACCTGTTCATGAAGGAGGGCATCTTCAAAAAGTTTGGTGTTGTGTGGAGGTGTAACCGGATCAAAGTCATTGGTAATAATTAGCGTAGGCACAGGTATATTTTCTAATCTGTTTTCTTCCTGTGAAACACGTCCATCGTGCCATTGTACCAAGGCGGGAATGAAAGCCTGGAACCAGGCAATTCCCTCCGCCAATTCCGGGTTGGATCGCATAAAAGCCTGTACGTTGGCTGGAGTACTTTCGGAATATTCTTCGTAGGCATTGAAGCTAAAAAATGCGGAAGTGTTGGCTCCTTTAAGCATTCGGGCCGGGAACTCACCCAGCCTTTGTATAACTACTGTATCCCTTTCATTAATGGCCTTTACAAATAAAGGAGCGGCCTCAAAAGCATCTGCGCGATAAAATAAATAGCGAATGAAAAATACGGCATCTTGAGGATTGATGGTAAAATCTCTATCGAGTAATCTAACGGTAATTGGATTGTCTTTGAGCGATTGAATCGCTTTAATAGTTTTAGCTTTAAGATTGGGGTGGGCCTTGTTACAAATTGAATCGCTGGCGCATTGTTCGTAAAGCTTATTGAAGGCGCGAATTAAGTCCGGAAAACGCGACTCCAGTGCCGTGTTGTTCAAAATAGCCGGACCATCCAGTATTGCTGCATGAATTTTGGATGAAAAATATTTCATGGTCATGATACCCAGCTTGGTCCCGTACGATGTGCCATAAAGATTGTACTGATCATATGGTAGGGCTTCTATCAAATCACCAATGTCTTTCGCGTTTTGAGTGGTGTTATACTTTGATAGATCTATTCCTAATGATTTAATTTCAGCCACTTTATCGCTCATTGCTTTTTGGGTGATTGCTTTCTCTTGTTCGGAGGATGCGTCAGCAGCAATGATGTTGATGAAAGTTTCGCTGATATCAGGTAGCGGAGACGAAAGGCCAATGCCGCGTTGTTCTACCACAATCAAATCCCCCACCATTCTGGATTCATGGTCCACCCATCTATCTGGTGAGTAAAGGGAGCGTCCGCCCGGGCCTCCTGTCAGAATGATGACCGGAACACTTTCATCATTTTCATTTTTCGATTTAAAAATGGCAAATGCAATTTTAATCGATTTGCCCATAGGCTTGTTGTGGTCTTCAGGAACAGATAAAAAACCGCACTGTACATCGTCAGCATTTTCCCAATTTTCCCATGAGGCACACTCACAATATTCGATTTTAGACTCTTCCTTGCACGAAAGGAATAAAGTAATTGAAATAAAAAGGGAAAGGAATAGCCCGGAAACGCGATTCATTAGTTGAATTGGAAATTAAGTGAAGCTAGCGCTTAACCAGAAAAAAGGAAATAAGAATGGTATGAGCGGAATCTGCCATAAAGAAATATAACCAATCAATGAATACAAGGTGGCTATTTCCTTAGGCGTGTTGCAATTATCTTTTTTGATGATTTTTTATCCTTTTTCTTCACCGATTTCTTTTTTGCTTTTTTAGCTGGTTGGGTGTCGACAAACTCAATGCCCATTTCCAGCCAATATGCCAAGCCAGTGTTCTTCTTGAAACCTTCAGCAGACACAAAAACGAAGTTTTTTAAAGGCTTACCCGTAAAATCCATGGGCCGGCCAAATGGATGAGATAATGCTTCTTCGTACCTTTCTGGAACCACGCGTACCATCAAATCATCTTTCACAATTCCACAACACATTTTCCCTTTGTACAGAAAACACAATCCGCCCATCATTTTCTTTTCTTCTATTTTTTTCAGATCTACAAGATACTCACGCATGCGATCTGCCAATTTTTCGTTGTATGCCATGGGTAATGAATAGATTTCTATTTTAAGGTATCATCAAGCCATTTGAAAAATTCGTGTTGCCAAACCATTGCGTTTTGTGCGCTGAGCACCCAATGGTTTTCTTCGGGCAGGTAAATAAGTTTGCTTTTAATTCCATTAAGTTGTGCAGCTTGAAATGCCTCTAATCCCTGACCGATGGGCACGCGGTAATCTTTGCCTCCTTGGATGATTAGGATAGGGGTATCCCATTTGTTCACATGATTCATTGGGTTGAAATCGTTATATGATTTTTGTGCAGCATCATTGCTATCCCAATATGCGCCACCATTGTCCCAATTGACGAACCACAGTTCCTCGGTTGTACCGTACATGCTTTTCATATCAAAGATACCATCATGGGAAATAAATGTTTTAAATCGGCCATCATGATTACCAGCCAGGTAAAAGACGGAGTAGCCACCAAAACTGGCACCCACGCAACCAAGTCGTGAATTATCAACAAAGTCTTCTTTGGCCACTTCATCAATAGCTGTCAGGTAATCCCTCATTACCTGTCCGCCATAATCATTACTAATTTGTTCATTCCATTCCACACCAAAGCCGGGCATGCCCCTGCGATTAGGAGCTACAACGATGTAGCCTTGGGCGGCCATCAATTGAAAATTCCATCGGTAAGAATAAAATTGAGTGAGCGCAGATTGGGGGCCTCCTTGACAATAAAGTAAGGTTGGGTATTTTTTAGTCGCATCGAAATTGGGAGGGTATATTACCCACACCAACATTTTCTTTCCATCGGTAGTCGTCACATATCTGCGCTCAATTTTACTTTTTTCAATTCCGGTATAAGCAACATCGTTTACATGGGTAAGCTGTTGGATTTTTTTATTGCCCAGATCAAGTGCATAAATTTCTGCTGCGTGATTCATATCAGTGCGAGTAACCACTACTGTATTAGCTGTTTGGCCAACCACTCCTGTGATATCAAAATCTCCTTTTGTTAACTGCAAAAGAGCTTGATTTTTTGCCCCAGGATTATTGATCTCAAATAATTGCGTTGTGCCATCTACAGGGGCGATAAAAAATATTTTCTTTCCGTCATTACTCCACACAAAACTGTTGACGGTTCCATCCCAATCTTTCGTGAGATTTATATTATTGGCTTCTGTTTTAATAACGATATCATTCTTATCCGATTCGTATCCGTCTCGTCTCATACTTAACCAACCTAAAGTGCCTGTTGAAGAGTATGCCGGTTGTATATCATAACCCACCATGCCTTCTGTCAGGTTGGTTGTTTTACCTGTTTCGATGTTGTAGGAATAAATATCGGTATTCGTAGATATTGCGTAGGCTTTGCCCACTTTTTTCTTGGTCACATATAAAATGTTTTTGCTATCTGGTGACCAGATGAAATCTTCGTCACTACCGAATGGTTTTTGTGGACAATCATAAGGCTCTCCTGCCATGATGTCTTTGCCTTCTCTTGGTTGTCCGTTGATGATGGGATCATAAAAAATATGAGAATAGCTGCCATCTTCCCATTCATCCCAATGCCGGTAATTCAGGTCATCATAAATTTGAACATTTGATTTGGGTAGATCAGGATAAATTTCGTTTCCATGAACCTTGTTAATTTTCACTTCTTTATTGGAGAGCTGAAATTTTCCATCCGGGGAAATACGTGAGTTGGGCATCAGGTCACTCAGATCGCTGACTTCAGTTGATGCACCTCCTTGAATGGGCATGCTGTACATTTTGCTGCTGCTTTTATTTTCTGAGAGATTGGAAGTGCTTACGCGATAGAGTACACTTTTTCCGTCTTTGGAAAGTCCAAGACCACTTACTCTTCCGAGGCTCCAAAGTTGTTGAGGGGTTAGGGCGCTTTGTGCCAGTAGTATCTGGAATGAGCAAGATGCGATTAACAATAAGAAAATCTTTTTCATATGAGTCTTCTGTTTTAGAAATGCTAATTTTTTGACTGTTATAGTTTGGCTTTGTCTAGTTTCATTATGGTTTGCAATAAGACACTGGCACCGTTTGCCATATCCTGTGCCGACGTGAACTCCTTAGGTGAATGGCTAATGCCATCTTTGCTGGGAACAAAAACCATTCCGGTAGGCGCGATGCGCGCCATGTCCTGGGTATCATGTCCTGCTCCGCTCGGCATATATTTATAAGTTAGTCCAAGCTCTTTCGCAGATGCAGCAATCATGTCCTGAATTCTTTTATCTGTTACTGCAGGAATGTCTTCATTGAGTGGGCTGTAGCTGATGGTTACTCCGGTCTCTTCTGAAATTTCGTTCGCAGCGGATTTTATTTTTTCAAAAACGGTAAGCATTTTTTCAAAATCAAGATCGCGAATCTCCAGCGTCATTTCCACTTTACCTGGAATCACATTGGGAGCTCCTGGTTCGGCTTTAATTTTTCCATTTGTAGCCACCTGTCGTCCGGGTATGGAGCGTGCTATGCTATTGGTGGCCACCACAAATTTGGCTGCCGCCAGCATGGCATCCTGCCGTCTATCCATGGGCGTTGTTCCGGCATGATTGGCCTTTCCTTGAAAAGTGACAATCCATTGTTTGATACCTACAATTCCCTCTACTACGCCAATGTTGAATCCTTCCTGATCGAGAAAAGCACCTTGTTCTATGTGTAATTCCAAAAATGCCTTAAAGTCTTCTTTCTTTCGTGCGGCTTCATGGAATCGGGTTGGATCACCGCCAATATTAATCATCCCTTGCCGCAAAGTTTTACCGCTACTGCTGACTAATGAAAGTTCTTCTTCTGTCAAAATTCCGCTGATGGCTTCGCTGCCCACCAAGCCGCCTTCTTCATTTTGGAAAATGATTACTTCCAATGGATGATTGGTCGTGATGTTGTTTTCCTTCATCAGCTCAATGCACTCAATGGCACCTATTGACCCCACATCGCCATCATAATTTCCACCGCCAGGGACGCTGTCAATATGCGAGCCAAAGGCAATGACGGGGAGCGTGTTGTTCTTACCTTTTCGCTTTCCGATGAGATTGCCTGCGGCATCAATGGAAACTTCAAGGCCAGCATTTCTCATTAATCCCATTACATACTTTCTGCCGGCAATGTCCGCTTCACTGTAAGCCACGCGGCTTACTCCACCTTCCGGGTTGGCACCATATTGAGATAATGCCTTGATTCGTTCCTCCATGCGTTGAGGGTTTGCTTCTATTGTTTTTTGAGCAATGGCAGCGGTAAAGGAACAAAATAAGATTGTGGCCAGAGAAACAGTTTTCATCATCTGTTTTTTGTTTAACTCAGTTATAATTTTAGGCATGAATCGTTGTGTATAAGTACTTTCGTGTAGATAATCTTTACAATCAATTAGTCTGCTGATCGGAATAAAGTTAAAACAAAAAAAGCGCTGAGACATCCTCAGCGCTTTTTTTAAAAAGTACGCAATGGCTACATTTTTGGAGACAACTTGGTATAAGGAGTCATGATGCTATTGAACCTGCTTTTCAATTCGTCAAAGCGATCATATGCATCTTCTCCGGGTCGCTGATCGGCCTGGTTGAGCATATATCTTATGTACCTAAGCTGGTCAATGAGCATCGGGGTCATGTAAATTCCTTCAGGGGTTTCCAGCTGATCCAGAATTTGTTCCAATCGTTTGTCTTCCTGAGCGTACTGCTTGGTTTTCTTTCCGGCTTTAATCAGTTTGGCCAACTCTTTTCTTTTGGTTTTGATCTCTTCGGCAACCCGTTTTGCCGAATCCTCCAGTGCTACAACTTGTAGTGTTAAGTTTTCCTGAGCCCGCATATCCTCGAGTCCTGTTTTGGTCAAATCCAACTTAGGATCCACCATGACTTCAAATTGTTGCAGATGGGATTCGCCATTAGCGGTTAGTCTGGCCTGGTAGACGCCTGGCCTAACCACCGGACCACCTCGAAGGCTTCTTGATGGATTTTTATCCCATGGGCCTTCATGAGAAAGATCCCAACGGAAACGATGTGTGCCGGCTTCCTTGCTGATATCCGATTTGACTGCTCTGGTTTCAAATCCAGTAGCCATATCAACACCTGTCTGGGTGGTGTCCTTGGGAGGGACAACGCTAGTAAAAGTTCGAATTACCAGATTATCCGGATTCAAAATCTCCAGCTTGATATCCTCTTTAGGAGTTGACTTTATATAATAATCAATATTAACACCTGGACCCGGATAGCTTGGCGTAGCATTTTTGGCAGTCCCTCTATGGTGAAAACGGAATCCATCATCAGGCTGGAATAAAAAAGCTGCTTTGGCCTCTTTTGCTTTTGCTAGTTGATGAAGGCTAGAGATATCATCCATTACCCAAAAAGACCTACCCATGGTAGAGAGTATCAAATCATTTCTAAACACTTTGATGTCAGTGATAGGGGTAATAGGAAGATTTTGCTGGAACGGCTGCCAGTTTTTGCCATCATCAAAAGAAATAAACAGACCGTATTCGGTACCCGCGAAAAGTAATCCTTCTTGTTCCGGATCTTCACGCACAGTTCGCACGGGATAGTTAGTTGGAATGCCATTGGTGCCATTGGATAGCAATGTCCAACTCTTTCCATAATCATCGGTTTTAACCAGGTATGGTTTCCAGTCGCCCAATTGATAGCGAAGAATGGCAGCATAGGCTTTTCCTTCTTTGTGCCGGGACGGCTCTATGCAATCCACACGCCCTCCTGGCGGTACAATTTTTGGCGTGACGTTTTCCCAATTCTTTCCACCATCTTTAGTTACATGAATGGGTCCGTCATTGGCGCCTGTCCATATCAATCCTTCCTTGAGCCTTGATTCATTGATTTCGTATAGCGTGCTATAATATTCTTCTCCGGTGACATCGCGCGTAATGGGAGACCCAGAGACCACCTGCTTGCCGGGTTCGTTTGCCGTTAAATCTTTTGAAATGGTTTCCCAGGACACACCATCATTAGTGGTCTTGTGCAAATACTGAGACCCATGATAAACAACATCGGGATTGTGAAAGGATACATAAACAGGAGAAACGCGCTGAAATCTGTATTTCAAATCCTTTGGATTGTGCCCGTAAATATTCATGGCACCAACATGATATTGACGCTCTTGTCCTGAGCGCTTGTCGTACACGCCAAAGTTTCCTTTGCAGTTGGAGTAAACTATGTTGGGATTTCCTGGCTTAGGTACGGCAGGGCCGGTTTCACAACCGCCAACGGCCATCCAAAATGCTTGAGGCCCGCCGGCTGCATCATAGGGAGGCAATGATGGAACAGCAATGGTACTGTTATCTTGTTGACCCGCATATAGCCAATAAGGGTACTGGTCGTCTACTTCTACTTGGTAGAGTTCAGCGGTAGGTTGATTTTCCTGACTTGACCAGGTCTTTCCTCCATTGGTGGTGATGTTGGCGCCACCATCATTGGATTGAATAAATTCCAATGTATCTTTGGGGTTGATCCACATGTCATGATTATCACCATGAGGAGGATTAATTTCCTTCCATTTTTTCCCCGCATCGACTGACTTATGAAAATTAGTGGCAAGGACAAAAATCACGTCTGCATTAAGCGGATTGGCTTCTATGTTACAATAGTAAAACGGACGATCAGTGAGTTCTTTTTTATTGCTTACCATTTTAAAAGATTCACCTTGGTCATCGGAGCGATAAACGCCTCGTTCTTCTTTTGGAGCTTCAACTAATGCATAAAGGCGGTTGGGGTCAGCAGGTGATACGGCAAGATCAATTTTACCAATCAATCCTTGCGGCAGACCTTTGCTTAATTTTTCCCAGGTGTCTCCGCCATCAATTGATTTATAAATTCCACCAATCTTATTGGCTCCACTAATAATGGTCCATGGTTTGCGTTCGTTGCGCCACATGGCGGCATAAATAATGTTTGGATTGCTGGGCGCAAATTCAATGTCGACAGCACCAACGCTATCGGAATGATACAATACTTTTTTCCAACTCTGACCACCATCGGTTGTGCGATAAACGCCTCGGTCTATGTTCGGCTGAAAAGGATCTCCTTGTGCAGCTACAAATACAATGCTGGGATCAGAGGGATGAATTTCAACAGCTCCAATTTGTCCTGCTTTTTCCAAACCTATATGTGTCCACGTTTTACCCGCATTGTCTGATTTGTAAACACCATTTCCAACGATCACGTTGGAGCGAATACCATCGGAGCCGGTACCCACATAGATAATTTTGGGATCTTCTTGATACACTTTAATTGCACCAATGGAAGGTGACTTAAAAAAGCCATCAGAAATGCTTTTCCAGGTGATGCCGTAGTCCTCAGTTTTCCAGACTCCTCCACCTGTGGTTCCCATATAGAATGTGCCTCGTTTTTTGATAACGCCCTGAACGGTAGTTGATCGTCCTCCGCGGGTTGGACCAACATTGCGAAATGTAAGGGCCTTGAAAAAAGCGGAATCTGATGTTGAAGATACTTGCCCTTGCGATTGAAGGGAGAAACCCAGTAAAGCAAGAAAAAGAAGAATCTTATTGAAATTGAAAATCATAAATGATTATTAAAATGAAAATTTGAAACAACCTTTCAAGGTCTAAAAATGCCTTAAATGGAATGGTCTTCCAATAAAGTTATGCTAAGCGCACAGAAATCGATTTGGCAGGCGAAAGCAACTACCAGAATTCGTTTAAGAAAGTAAAAACAGGAAGATGAGCGGGAAAATAATTCCGATCAGCGCAAGTTTAAATCCCCTGGACCGAAAACTGTTTTTCCCTTTTTCAATGAACATTCCTGTAAAGGCAATAATGAGCATGGCTATTCCGAATCCATCAGAGTAATAAATCCACCATTTGCTAGTATCCTGATGCAATTTGGTCATTTGTCCCAGCAACGGAATAGTGCGGTAGGTTGTGATCATACCCGTACCTGTGACCATATCTATTTTTACATCGTTGGAGGCATATGAAATGGTAAGCTCCTTTTCTGTGGTTTGGAATCTCCTCAATTCATCTTCTATCTTTTGAGAAGTTGTAAAGTCTTTGATGAAAGCTTCGTCTACTTCATCTTTTGAAAACGGGGTAAGCTGAATTTCCCTGGTATCGTAGGTGTATCGCCTTGGATTGAATGTTTGCCTGTGATTCAAAAAGATTCCTGAAAAGGCGAAGGCAATGATCAAGCCTACAAAAAAGTAAGCGATGTCGCGATGTGTGTTACGTACCGTAAGCTTCATGCATTAAAATATTTGAACGCGAAGATAATATAAAAGGAGATTGGCGGATCGTCAGGAGATGAAAATTAAAATACGATCAAGGGTCAATAAATTACTTAATAATAAACCACATTTTATCAATCAGACCGTCAGAAATGTGGTAGATAACACTTGCCTCAACAATTTCCTCTCTAATGCCGGAAACCTTTTCATGGTCTATTACATAGGCGCCTAGCAAAGTTCTGCTCACCACTACCGCATTCAAGTTGGGGCTTTCAAACCTGATTTTGTAGCGCTCTCTCATCTGCTCTTTCCCTTTCAGTATCATCTCACCTGGAAAGTTATAAAGCTGGACTTCATCGCTGAACATCGAAATATAGCTTTCAAGATCTTTGTTATTGTAGGCGGCTAATTGTTTCTGAACTATTTCTTCATTGGTTTGTGCCAATGCGGACTGACTCGCCATGAACAGGAAGACGAAAGGGATGACAATATTTTTCATTACTATTTCCTTGTAGGAATTAGACTATCAAGATAGGTAAATTTGAATTAATTGGTTTCTAAATTTTATTGGGTATGATACCGGAATCGATAAAGCAGGACATTTCAGACAAACTTAATATAGGGATAACAGGATTTTCTGCGACCACCGGGGGTTGCATTAGCAGTGGAGGTAAGGTATCCACCACTGATGGAAATTTTTTTCTAAAATGGAATAGGTTGAAGCAATATCCGGGAATGTTTAAAGCAGAAGAAAAAGGGTTGCAATTATTAGCTGAAACCAATACGCTTCGATTGCCAAAAACTGAGTTGACCTCTGAACTAGATGATTGGCAATATATTTTAATGGAATTTATTGATCAGGAAAAGGCCGGCAACAATTATTGGACAAGATTGGGCGAACAATTGGCATCGCTGCATCGTCACACCAACACAAAATTCGGATTAGATCTCGACAATTATATAGGAGCACTAAAGCAAAAGAATTCATTTAAAGAAAGTTGGATTGATTTCTTTATCGAATGCAGGCTTGCTCCACAACTTCGGCTGCTCCGAGACGACAATAGAGTGGAGACAAAATTTGTGTCTGCATTGGAGTCACTCTATCCCAAACTTGTCGACTTGCTTCCAGTGGAATCTCCAGCGTTGCTCCATGGTGATCTTTGGAGTGGCAATGTAATCATGGGAGAAACAGATCTTTGCGTTATTGATCCGGCTGTCTACTATGGTCATCGAGAGATAGAAATATCATTTACCAAGTTATTCGGAGGTTTCGAATCTTCCTTTTATGAGGCATACGTGCATCATTTTCCACTGCTACCAGGATTTGATCAACGTATTGATTTATACAACCTATACCCATTGCTCGTACATGCCAACCTTTTTGGTCAAAACTATATTTCCAGGATATCATCAATCCTTAGAAAATACGAAGAATGATCAAAATGGAGTGATTTTAATAAAGAAAAGTACTAAATTGGCTTACCTCTGGCGTGTAAATCGTATTCCTAATAGAATCACAACAAAAAACACTTATTCCCATGAAAGTATTTAACATAATCTTTAGATCAGCCCTATTTATCGGATTCGCGTTTTTGGGCTCATCTTTGTCATGCGATTTGTTTGACAAGGCTGATGACATCACTATTGATGTAGAAATCAAGCACACTTTTGTGATAGATGAAAATTTTGATTCCCAGGGATCTTCCGTTGCCTACGTCGATTCTGACATGATTGATCCCAATCAGAATGCGGAATTTGCCAAGTACAAGGACAAAATTCAGGAGCTGACTATTACTAAAGTTACATATACTGTTACCGGTTATGATCCAGCTTCTGCAGGAACCAATTTCAGCAACGGTATGGGATCATTTTCTGCCTCTGCGGGGAATTCAACTGCTTTCGCGTCTGCAGCATTAACTTTCCAGAATATACCTGGATCAGTTGGAGGAAGTTTTTCGCTCGATTACTCTGTGAGTGATCTTCAGGCAATTGCTCAACAACTTCAAGATCTTCAAAGTGTATATTTCCAGGTTTCCGGAACATTTGATCAAACTCCGGTAGCATTTAGTGTTCCCGTAACGCTTCACTGTACCATCAAGGTAGACGCTTTATAAAAAATTAGTGTGATTTATGTTTACAAAAAGCCTCTATCGAGGCTTTTTGCTTTTAATGGCTTCCATGATCATATTGGCGTGGACGCGGGAGTTTTCGATAAACCATTTGTTGGTCTTGAGACCGCCACATACCACACCTGCTAGGTACAAATTGGAAACCGAACTCTCCATAGTTTGATCATTGTATACCGGGGTGTGATATTCGTCATCCTGAAATTGAATGCCGAGAGATTCCATAAATTCGAAAGGCGGTTGATAACCCGTCATGGCTAGTACAAAGTCATTTTCAATTTTCAATTTCCCTTCCCGGGTTTTTACCTCCACCAAATCATTTTCAATTTTTACGATTTCCGAATTGAAATAAGCTTTAATACTTCCTTCCTTAATTCTGTTTTCAATATCAGGCAGCACCCAATATTTTACTGTGTCACGAATGGCGGGCTCTCTGATTACCATAGTCACCTCCGCTCCTTTGCGCCAGGTTTCCAGGGCAACATCTACAGCAGAGTTGGCGGCCCCTACGACTATTATCTTTTGATCAAAATAGGGGTGTGGTTCATCATAATAATGTTTCACCTTGGGGAGATGCTCTCCGGGTACATTTAATAAGTAGGGAAGATCATAAAAGCCCAGGGCGAGTATTAGTGCGGAGGAGACATAATGACCTTTACTCGTTTTGATTTGAAAGGTGTGGCCATTTTTTGCAACCACCTCCACTTTTTCATACAGTTTGATATGGAGACCCCAGCCGGAAGCAACTCTGCGGTAGTACTCCAAGGCCTCAAATCGATTAGGTTTGGGACCATGAGATATAAAAGGAACATCACCAATTTCTAATTTTTCCGAAGTGGAAAAGAAAGTCATATTCAAAGGATAGTGAAATAGAGAATTGACCAGACACCCTTTTTCAATAATCACGTAATGCAACCCTGCTTTCTTAGCTTCAATGCCACAGGCCAAGCCAATAGGACCACCTCCTATGATTACTAAATCGTATTTATCGTTCATTCTAAAATTTCAAGGTTAACTAGTTTGTGAAATTACAAATCACATGTGATATCATCAGATGAGTAAATCATTAATAATTCATCCGCTTAAAAATTAATTCATTTCTGTTGAAAGAAATTTTTGTAGCTTGATTTCTTCAATTTTAGAAAATATGAAAAAGGGAATGTGTCTCTTGTTTGTGCTGATGTCTCTTTCTGTTTGTTCCCAAACAGGGTCTGAGATTTATTTGCTTGATGTTGCCTTAACAAAATCAACCATTTCGGTTGGCCATGCCATAAACGTAACCAATCATCCGGGGTATGACAACCAGCCTTTCTTTCATACCAACCAACCACTTTTATATTATGCCTCATTCAACGATGACGGTCGTTCTGATATTAAAATCTATAACTATCAAACCGGCATGACAAATGCGTTGACCACAACACAAGAAAGAGAATACTCGCCCACCCTTACCCTTGATGCTAAATTTGTTTCTTGCATCATCCAAAGAGATAATGGTGCCCAGGATCTGGGTAAGTATCCCATAGGTGGAGGAGAAGCCATCACCCTGATCGACAGTTTGATAGTAGGGTATCATGCTTGGGCTGACGATCACAATCTGATCCTATTTGTTTTAGGGGAAACGATGACCTTGCAATGGTACGACCTGGAGAAAAACACGCATACTATTTTGGATCAAGACATTGGCAGGGCGCTGCACAAGATTCCTGGCCAAAAAGCTATGAGCTATGTAAAAAAAGGAGATAGCGGTGAGCATACAATTAATCGACTTGACATAGTATCAAAAAAAATAAAGCCAATTGTAATGACACTTTCCGGAAGAGAAGATTTGACTTGGACCAGTGATGGAAAAATCTTGATGAGTGATGGCGAAAAACTTTTCTTCTATGACACCAAGGCGAAAGATGGGTGGAAAGAAGTGACCATGAATTTGGGAGATATCAAACTTGCTGGCATATCTCGTTTAGCCATTAGTAAGGATGACAAAAAATTGGCAGTTGTGGTGAGCGAGTAAATCAATTGTCTTCACAAAAACTTCCTTTACCCACCCATAGTCTCTTCATTTCTACAGATAACAGCGCTTCTGACAAAGAAGGATCTTGTTCAATGATGGCAGGATCTACATCTCCCTTCATGATTAATATTCCACCATCACGGGGAGGGAAAATGCCTTCTGTGATAACGTTTCCTGTTTTAACAATCTGTTTTAGGTAATCATCATGTTTCTTAAAGGTTTCGCCAGACTTTTGAACATTGAACTTAGTGATGGTGGAGGTATACCTGATGAAAGTATAGGTCACCATTTCTGCATCGGGACTAACCGAACATACAGAACCTACCCTGGGCAGATAGGGGAACATTTCCAGTCGCCACCGATTGGCCTGGATACCTGGATCAGTGCTTAACCATTGTCTGACGGTATCGGACGAGGTGGTATTAAAAATAAAAATGCCTCCGCCACCATCAAACGGACCCCCCACAAGCAGCTTGCCTTCCTTAGCCAGCCGGGCAATATTGGCAAGATGGCCCTGCATAAGTTTATCCACCTCTTCTTTTGGCAATTCAGCTTTATCTTTTCTCGTGTTGAGAAAAACAAATGTATACGCGGGCTCCTGCGCAATTGCGTTCAAAGTGAACAAGAGAATCAAAGTGGTTTGCGCAATTTTCATTTTAATTAACAAATTGAAATACATTCCTCTAAACCACGAATCCTGTTTATTAAGGATAGGTTAATCTGCATAATTTCTAAATGAAACCTAATGAAACAAAGCAGAGCCGGAAAAATAATCCACTGATTCCTTAACGTTTTTCTAATTGAGGTTGCGTTTTGCCTTCCAACTAATCAAGGTCACACCAGATAAAATAAGAACGGTTCCAGCTATTTGTAGTGCAAAAATGGGCTCGTCAAGAAAAATATTGGCTTGAATAATCGTAGAGGCTGGTCCAATGCTGGTGACAATAGACGCCGTTTCAGGACCAATTCTTTTTATTCCCTCTGACCTCAGGTATGATGGAATTACGGTTGAAATTATGGCCATGAGGAAACTGAACAAATAAACTTTATTATCCAGATTTAGTAAAGATTTGTCACTGGTAATTACAAAATGAAGTAAGACACCGATAGCCGCAAAACTCATGGCGTAGCTATTGAATTTAACAGGACCAACCAGTGGAATGAGTTTGCCGCTGCCCACGATATAGGTTGCGAATGTGACTGCGCATGCAAAGACCAAGAAGCAACCCAGGTAAAAGTTCGGATCATTTGATGCGCCCATATTGACTTCACCGGCAAAGGCCAGCAGTAAACCTGCATAGGTCAATATCAGTGCAATAATTTGTTTAATCTTAATTCTTTCTTTCAAAATTGCAGCAGACATGAGAACCACTATTGTAGGGTACATAAATAAGATAAGCCGCTCCATACCTGCCGATATGTATTGGAGCCCCAAGAAATCCAATAAGCTACTTACATAATAACCGAGACATCCAATAAAAGCTATATATACCCATTGCTTACGTGTAAATTTTACATTGTCTTTTTTTGAAGAACTAATTAATGCGGATCCAAGAAAAAACGGGATCGCGAAAATCATACGTAATGCCAAAAGAGAAACAGCATCGATTGAGGTTTCAAAATAGGCCAATTTCACAAAAATGGCTTTGGCCGAAAAACAAATGGATCCAAGAATGGTGATCAACACACCCCCGAGAAGATAACCGGAAGATTTTTCGCTCATTTAAGTGGCGATAAGCACGCGTGCAAAATTCAATAGCTCCTGTTCTGAATTATAAAGATGCGGAGAAACCCGTATAGCATCTCCCCGATAGGAAACCGATATTTTCTTTTTTCCCAAGTTTGATTTAATCACTTTAATGTCCTTGCCTTCCGGCGGCCTAATTCCAAACAAGTGGCTCGATCTGCACTTTTCATCTTCGATCCAAAATCCATTTTTACGGAGTAACTCAATCGATTTTTTAGAAATGTGTTTACAATACGCCTGAATATTTTTTGGCTTCCATACATTGATTTGCTCGAGCGCTGTAAGCATCATGGGAGCAAGAATGAAATTGCTATGCTCGCCTACTTCATACCTGAGAGCTCCTGGTTGGTAGTTTAACTGATAGTTTACCAGGCTTGCAAAATCTTCGCTGTGTAAGCGATTAATCCAGTTTTCTTCAATGGGTTTGCCCTGATCAAAGTAGGGACCATAATAGGCCATTCCAATTGAATAAGGACCCATCAACCATTTGTAACCAGCGCAAACCAACGCATCGGGTTGAATTTCTTTTATATTAAACGGAAGTGCTCCAACAGATTGAGTTCCATCAATTAATAGCAGGGCTCCTACATCCAGGGTTCTTTTTCTAATCTCCTTTAAATTAAAAAGGGTACCGTCGGTCCAATGTACATGGCCGAGTGAAACGATTCGTGTATGCTCGTCTATTGCATCAAGAATATATTCATTCCAGATTTTCCCTCTATTGGATTTAGTTTTTGGAGGAGAGATTACATGTAGTTGAGCTCCACTATCAAGACTCAATCTCTGCCAGGGGTAATAGTTACTGGGAAATTGCTCACCACTGACGATAATATTTTCCGCTGGACTTAGTTTAATGTTATTGGCTGCATTAGCCATTCCATATGATACGGAAGGGATAATGGCAATTCGATTTGGTTCATCAGATCCAATCAATTTGGCAAATTCTGCCCTCAACAAATCTCCCGATTTAAAAAAATCTTGCGGCGATATTTGTAATGGATTTCTTTTTCCTTTAAGACCATGTATGCCTGCTTTTTCCACTGCCTTCAGGAGGGGAGACATGTAGGCACAGTTTAAATAGGTAGTTCCCTTTGGTATTGAAAATTTAGATCGCTGAGTTGCGAGCATGATTAGTAGTTATTTGGAGAAAGCCCAAGAGAATCACGAAGAGGGAGATGCTCATTATTGTGTTTTCTCCAATAGTCAGTAACCAAAGTTTTATCCAAAGTGGCCTTGGTTAGCATAATATTTTCTCCTTCCTTCAATTCTTCAACCCAGCCAAGGATTTGATGAGGAAACGACTTGGCTACATGTATTGTTAACAATCGACTGGGAAACTTAATGGAATAGGTAGTTTCTGATTCGGTTTCTGTCTTAGACAATTTAGCCTCAATGGGGTTTAAGTTTTCATGCTTCATGCGGGTAAAAAATAAACCAGGCAAAATTCTGATTTGACCCTGTGGAACATTTTCAGGATCTACCCTAATCATATTAAACAATTCATCTTCGAGCAAAATCTTGTCAACAGTAAATTTGACGTCTCCTTCTTTTTCAAAGTAGGAATAACTCGACACATCATATCTATTTCCCTTTAAATTCATTTGGGAGAATACATGTCCGCACCACTCCTGTGAAGTCATGGTCACTTTCAATGAATGTGGATACTGGTTTCGACTTACCGGTGTGAAAACAGAGAGCATCATAGAGTATGGATAGATACCCGTCACAAAGTTTTTGGTATAGTTTAATTTCATTACTGTGACTTTGTCTCCCGCAGTAGCCTCCGGATTATCCAATTTTACTTGCTTTGATTTAGAAAATGGTTCTGTGACGAATATGAGCATGGCTTTTCCAGATCGCTGCTCACCGTATCTTGATTGCACCAGGGTGTATGCGTTTAGCTCGGCTTTTCCTGCATACCAATATTCTTTAAATGGCGTTGTTTCGTAAAGTCCGGCCCCTCCTCCTTGAGATTGTGCACGCTGATTACACGAAACAGAGGTAACCGCGATAAAGGCCGATCCAATTAATAATTTCATTATATACATACCATGAAAACTACTTGATTAAAAATTAAATTCCATCTCTAATTTAAACCATTGGTTACCTATAATCATCAATGGTAATAAAGTTGTACATTGTAGCTTCTATGAAAGTGTTGGCTGAGCATTACAAGGGAATAGAATTTGTCCGACTTTCCAAGTTGCCTGAGGATCAAAAGGCACTTCTTGTCCAGGCACTTCCTTCTAATCACATCATTAAGATACTGAGAGAAAATGAATTGTTGACAGACTGCGTTCAGTTCAAGCACTACGATGCCTGGTATTGCAAATCCTATAAACCGGAATCAGTTGAGTCACTAGATGTACAAAGGAAGCCAACCACAGCGCTAAAGGTCGCGGTTGATTAATCCCAGGCCCCTTCCGGGACAATTTCCAGCACATTGCCCGCGGGATCTTCAAAGTA
>DATCZR010000350.1:0-15560 GCA_036525835.1 Cyclobacteriaceae bacterium | reverse complement strand
GAGGTACTAACTGGCCTGTTGAAGTTTCTTGGATTTAACCAATGTTAACAGCAACATGCCCACTATAAAAAAAACAGCCAAGGCCAGCGCACTATTTCTCATGCTACCAGTTAGCTGGTTAATCAACCCAAAAGAAAACGTACCCATTACAATGGAGATGTTATAGGTTACGTCAAAGAAACTAAAGTAGGAAGCGTGATCTATCTCAGTTTCAGGAATTAACTTAGTGTAAGTAGCTCTGGCTAACGATTGCACCCCTCCCATGATCATACCTACTACAAATGCCAGCGCATAGAACTGAAATTCGGTGGCAGTAAAATATGCCCCTACACAAACGATGATCCATATCCCAATCATCACCATCAAGGCTAACTTATTTCCGTACGCAGCGGAAAATCGAGCTGATAACCAGGCACCCACCGAGGCAACTAACTGGATAACCAAAATGGTCATGATTAATTTCGTGCTATCCAGGTGAAGTACATCTGTGCCAAATAAGGTAGCCAGATACATGACAGTTTGGACGCCCATATTAAAAAAGAAAAAAGCCGCTAGGTATTTTTTAAGATCCGAGGAGGAGCTTAAGCTCTTCCATACTTTTATTAATTCCGCATAACCCTTAATCCAAATATTTCCTGTAGGTTCCCTACCGTATGGATTTTCGGGTACATACTTAAAAGTGATCATGGAAAAACCAATCCACCAAACTCCAACCAGCAGGAAGGTAAATCTAACCGCATCACCTTCCGAAGTAAAACCAAAGGCGCTATAATAGGTGATTAAAACCAAGCTAATAACCATTAGTATCACACTGCCATAATACCCCATGGAATAACCCCGGGCACTGGTCGAATCATAGCGATCTATAGTTACAATCTCGGGAAGGAAGGCATCATAGAAAACAAGGCTGCCCGAATAACCAATACTTGCCATGATGCTACAAAAGATACCCCATTCCAAATCATTAATGTCTTTGAAGAAGAATAGCCCCATACAAGCCAAACTGCCAACCATAACAAAAAACTTCATAAAAGTCTTTTTCATACCTGCATAGTCTGCCACTCCGGAAAGCAACGGAAGTAGTATGGCCACCACAAGGAATGAAAAGGATAGTGAATAGGTATAAAGAACAGAATTCTCGATGGTGAAACCCATGAATTGCACCAGATCTCCATTTGCTGTGACCGCTACTGACTTATAGTATATAGGAAAAATGGCAGATGTTATGACCAGGGAATAAACCGAGTTGGCCCAGTCATACATGCACCAGGCTCTTACGGTTCTGGCATTATTTAACTCATAACCAACCAAGGCTGTACCCATAAATTAAAAAACCCCTTCCAAATCATGGGAAGGGGTTAATTATTGTCTTAAACCAAAAAAAACAAATTACTTATCGACCTTCTGCAAGGTAGAGTACAAAATCTTCCGAGCGTTGGCCTTCCTAAGTTGCGTCTCCACATCTGCAATAATTCCGCGCTTTGCTTCACTGTCTACTTTAAGGGCCACCGTTAATTGCTCACGCTCATTTTCAGGCAACTTGTCCTTTTCCCTATTAACCCATAGAATGATGTCATTGGGCTCAATGAATACATCTTCTGCCTGAATTTTTGGCTCTTCGCCAAACTGTTCAGATTTCTTAGGTTCTCCAATGTATAAGTTAGTAACCAATGATTTACGCTGCAACTTACGAAGTTGTGTGGCTTGCGGAATGCGTTGCATTACATCAACAGCAGTCTTACGTAACTCGGTTGTTACCATAAAGAAAAACAACAACATGAATACAACATCCGGCATGGATGAAGTAGGTATGTCCTGTTTTACTTTCGTTTTCTTCCTAAACTTTGACATAATTCAAATTTTATCAGTTCCCACCAGCCTTTGTTGGTTCTGCAATAGAAATACCCATCGGGATACCTTCGCGGCCTTTATCATACAGACGCTTATTCTCAGGGTTATTCAAGTCAGAGGCTATTTTTCTAAACTCTGTATTTGTTACACCAGCCTGGTCGGCATAAATGTCATAATACGATGCCTGGATAATATCCAATATCTCCACAAAACGTTTGTGTGTAGTTCCTCTGTCTGTCTTAAACGAAACAATTGCCTTTTCAGGACTGTCAGAGCTACTAGGATCAACTCCCCTATTAAGAATAAATTTTTTAATCATATCCTTCAAACCAGATACATCCTCCATAGGCTCACCTTCCACAAGAAGGGCATCAGAAGAGTTAACCTGAATCTTGAACATATTACGCTCCTGAATCTTAACATCCTCTGGTGGCTGTGCCTCAGGAGGCGGGGGGAGCTGCATACTCAGTCCCTTGTCATTGGGCATCGTTGTGGTAACCAAAAAGAAAGTTAACAACAAAAAAGCAATGTCGGCCATGGAGGCATTAGGTATTTCGGGAGTGCTCTTTGCCATCTTATTTAAGGGCTTTATTTATCTCTGAGAATACAATTCCAAGCAGTGCCACAAAGAATACGATGTAGAACATGGTCAATCCAGCACCAATCAATTTTGAGCTACTCTCGCCAATTCCTTGCGCAGTGTATTTGGCAGTCACCTCAGAGCCTGACAATCCGTAAGCAATAAGAAACACGACCACTAATGCACCAATAGCCATTCCTGTCTTAGCTAGCTCTTTAGGAGTCTTCAAGGCATTAATAATAGGAAGTATTACTGCTGCACCTAGAGCAATGATAAGTAGACCGTAGCCAAAATATAATCCAATGTCTTCCATTATTTAACAATTTTATGTTTCACCAATAGATCGACCAAAGTGATGGAAGCGTCTTCCATATCGTTCACCAGGTTATCAATTTTAGAAACCAAGTAGTTATAGAATACTTGAAGCACCATACCCACGATAAGACCTCCTACCGTTGTTAACAAGGCGGTCTTCATACCACCCGCAACAACTTGTGGAGAAATATCACCGGCAGCTTCAATCGCGTCAAATGCACCCACCATTCCAATTACAGTTCCAAAGAAACCTAACATGGGGCCGAGTGAAATGAAAAGTGAAATCCAGATCAATCCTTTTTCAAGGCGGCCCATTTCAACACCTCCGTAAGAAACGATAGATTTTTCAACCATTTCCATTCCTTCTGAAGACCTCATCAATCCTTGAGTAAAGATAGACGCAACAGGGCCTTTGGTGTTTTTGGTTACGTCCTTAGCTGCTTCAATTCCACCTTTTGACAAAGCGTCCTCGATTTGTGCCAATAACTTTTTGGTATTGGTAGTAGCCAGATTAAGTGTGATAATTCTTTCGATAGAAACAGCTAATCCAAATATCAAACAGATAAGGATAGGCCACATAAAACTGGCGCCACCCTCGATGAATTTTTCTTTAATTCTTTGATGGAAGCTTGTATCCTCAGCAACTACTTCTGTCGCCATTTCATCCATTATTGGTTCCTCGGTGGTAGATACTACCTCAGCTTGTTCGCTCACCTGTTCAGTTGAATCTCCTTCTTGTGCAGAAGCCAATGTGTAAGACCCAAAAGTCAGAACCCCGAATAGAGCGAGAATAGCAAATTGTTTTTTCATGGTTTAAGGTTTAAGATATAACTTGAAGTGGCCAAAATTAACGGATTTGTTGATTTCTCAGCAAAATTTGCCAAAAAAAATACAAATAATATTAAGTCATTCTTATTCAGGTACCACAGGAATGCCCATTCATTCCGTTAGTCACGTCAATTCATCTTTAATTAAAATTATTTGTTGGTATAAATCATAAAAACACAGTTTGTTAGCCAAGATATTATATATTTCTTTGTGCCCGCTTTTGCCGGGATGGCAATGCAGAGATAATTTTTTAAGGAGAGGTGGCAGAGTGGCTGATCGCGCACGCTTGGAAAGCGTGTTTACGGAAACGTAACGGGGGTTCGAATCCCCCCCTCTCCGCCAATTGAATTTAGCTATTTGGATTGCCAAGCTTCAAACAATTGTAATTCCCTTAAGGTAGTTGGGCTTTAGATTCTGTGAGTTCGCCCGCAATTGACTTCCCCATTGTTGCGCTCACATAGTTTTTATCTCCTTCTCCTATCAGAAGCATCAGCTTGGTGATCGCTGCCTCGGTTGTCATGTCCGCTCCGCCTATTACGCCAATATCAGCCAAAGCTTTACTTGTTTCATACCGGCCTTGCGTAACCATTCCACCAGGACATTGAGAAATGTTAACTATTACAATACCACGATCAATAGCCATTCTTAACTGATCTAAAAACCAACCTGCATTGGGAGCATTTCCAGCACCGTAGGTCTCTAAAACCAACGCTTTCAATTCAGGAGTTTCTGTTATGGCTTTTATGGTATTTTTATTGATACCAGGAAACAACTTAAGCACCGTTACATTGGTATCGAATTTTGAAAGTAAAGTTAAAGGCGCTCCGGTCGGTTGAGCAATGGCTTCCGCAGCATAGTCAATCTTAACGCCCGCTTTTGCCAATGGAGGATAATTCTCAGAATGGAAGGCATCAAAGTACATGCTCTCGACCTTTTTGGCGCGGCAACCTCTGATCAATTCATAATCAAAATAAATACAAACCTCTGGCACGATGGGCAGGCCATTATTTTTTGCACTGGCAATCTCCAATGCAGTAATTAAATTCTCACGTGCATCCGATCGAGGGTCAGCAATGGGAAGTTGCGCTCCAGTAAATATGACCGGCTTGGATAATCCCCTAAGCATGAAACTCAAGGCTGATGAAGTATAGGCCATGGTGTCTGTTCCGTGAAGCACCACAAATCCATCCTGGCTCTCATAGTTCTCAAGAATTATTTTCCCAATGGTCTGCCAGTGAGTGGGTTCTATATTAGATGAGTCAATAGGTGTTTCAAATGAGACCACGGTAATGTCCAGCAACAGGCTCTTTAGCGTAGGGAGGTTTTCCAAAATGTGATTGAAATCAAAAGGGATAAGCACTCCTTTGGCATCATAGGTCATTCCTAATGTTCCACCTGTGTAAACAATCAATACCCTTGCCTTTGGATTGGCTGGCGACGCTGTATTAATATTTACCTTATTGTATCTCATTAGATTATGCGCTTAAATAATTTTCTCGCATTTTCAGATGTTACTTTCTTTAATTCCTCAATTGGAACTCTTTTAAGGCTGGCTATTTTATCTGCAATAATAGGAATATAGGAAGGTTCATTCCTATTGCCGCGATATGGCACCGGGCTTAAATAGGGACTATCGGTTTCCAACATCACATAATTGAAGTCCAATTCTGGAATCACTTTATCCATACCTCCATTCTTAAAAGTGGCAACTCCACCCAAACCCAGATAAAAACCCATGCTGATAATTTTTTTGGCTTGCGCTATGCTTCCCGTAAAACAATGAAATACACCTTTTAATTTGCTGTCATGGTTCTTCTCAACCAGCGCAATAGTTTCATCTATAGACTCACGACAATGAATAACCAGGGGTAGCTCATATTGCTTTGCCCATGTCGCCTGTATGTCAAATGCCTGCTGTTGTTGAACCCAAAATGTTTTATCCCAGTATAAATCCGTACCCATTTCTCCAATGGCTGCAAACTTTCTCCTGGACAGCCAGTCCTCAACCCGGTATAGCTCCTTTTCAAAATCTTTTTTCACTGAGCAAGGATGCAAACCCATCATGGCCATACACTGTGTTGGATTAGCCACTTCCACCTCAAACATATCATCTATCGAAGTGTGATCAATGTTGGGCATATATATTTGATCTACTTGAGCATCCTGACAACGAAGCAGCATCTCACTTCGATCATGATCAAATTCCTTGAGGTAAATATGCGCATGACTATCGGTCCAAAAACTCATTTCAAATTGTTATCAAGTACTTCCTCTAGCAAATTAGGTTGACTGGACCAGCCCTCAAAACCGATATAATTTTTTATTTCAGAAAGCGCCATCAGCAAATCAAAATCTTTTTGACTTTGACTAAACGCAATTTTTCTCTTCATCATCGATTTGCCAAGGTATTCTTGCTCTGTTTGCCCCGGAGTGGGAACTAATATTGCTTTTCTCTCTAGCCTGGCAAGATCCATTAATGAACTATATCCTGCACGACAAAGCACCACCTCCGACTGATCGATTACTTGTTGAAGCACGATGGCTGGTAAATGATTAACTAAAGTAACGTTGCCTTCCGTTTTCTCTTCCATTTTGTCAAGTACGCCTCTTACAACCATTGTTTTAAACTGAACCTCTTTCAACTGATTTAAAATTTTATCTTCAAAAATGGTTCTTTGAGGTTCAGGCCCAGAAAGTATTACCACCAGATGATAAACAATGTTTCGCATTTTGGCATTACCAAACCGAGAGAGCAATCCTACGTAAATGCTATTAGGCAAACCTGGATTTGATAATTTTCCTGAAATCGGGTTGATCAAATCATCAGGAATCCAGCATTGATTGAATTTCATAATCCATCGATGATTAAAATAATTTACGATTGGAGAAAACCAATTATATCCTAAGGGCATAATAATATTGATTTGATGGCAAATAAATACGGATTGAACGTTAGACTCCCTACAGCCGTATCTATTGTCAGAAATTATCAAATCAATGGAATGCTTGCTAATTATTTTTTTAATACTCCCCCGCTCACGACCGATAACCAACAAAAACTTCGGCAATTGCAAAAAAATATAAAGCATAAATGGAATGTATTTGCTGTAGACCGCGCCATAGGACGGGAGGTTGAAAAATATCAGATTAGGAAATTCTTCACGGAGCAGCTTTAAGGCATTGCCACTTGATGCAATACTTACGGTACATCCTTTAGCAATCAATAACTTAATAATAGGTATGCATCTGGTGGCATGACCCAAACCCCAGTCTAGTGGCGCAACCAAGACGTTTTTTTTAGCAATCATCAAACCCCAGCAAGTGAATGAAACGAATATCCTTGGTTAGTGAAATGATCCAAAAACCTGGGGAGCGCAAACGACATATTCTTTTCTGCCTTTATGCTATCGTGAAAAACTACGATCGAACCTTGTCGTGTCGCTTTAATCACTCCACTCAAACAACACTCCTGGCTTATTGCCTTAGCATAATCATATGACAAAACATCCCACATGATAATCTTATAATTGGAAAGGCGCTTAAGTTGGCTTCTTTTTATCCGGCCATAGGGTGGTCTGAAAAGTCGAGTCGATCCTATTATATGTTGGCAATCGGCAACATCTTTTAGGTATAAATCATTGTTGGTACCCCATCCTCTTACATGATTAAAGGTGTGATTTCCGACAGCATGACCTTCTTCAATGATTCTTTTAAAAATAGAGTCATTTTGTAACACATTATTGCCTATACAAAAGAATGTTGCCTTTGCCTGGAAGGTTTTTAATTGATCCATTACAAATTCTGTTGGACCGGGTACAGGCCCATCATCGAATGTCAGGTATATAACTTTTTCTTGAGTAGGAATTCTCCAGGTTAGCTTTGGATAAAGTGACCTCAGCAGAAATGGAGTTCGGAAAAACACAAAGGCAACATTTAGATGACTCTGCAAGATAGCATTGTAATGTCATCCTTATAACCATTGCCCCCTTTGAATCCATCCAGCGCAACAATAATATCCTGATGCATTACTTTCAGGTCTTTACTTTGATTGGTTGTCAGGTATTTTTGCACTGCTTCATAACCAAACTCCTCACCTTTTTCATTAAGGGTTTCGGTCAATCCATCTGTATAGGCAAAAAGAAAGAACTCATCCAGATCGGTAATAAAACCTTCGTTGATAAATGGCAGTGGATGCATGGCTCCAATTACCGTTGACCCTTCTTCGAGCAACTGAACCCCATTTTTCTTGGTGTATAAAATGGGTGGATTGTGACCGGCGTTCACATAAACCATTGTCCTCAAAGACAGATCATAAATGGCCCCAAAAAAGGTGATGAATTTTTCTCCCTTTGTATTTTCCAGCACCTGATAATTCAACGCTTCCAAAATCTCCGTCAGGTTTGGAGTTTGACGCAACAATGTTCGCAACGAAGCCTGGAAATTAGACATCATCAAGGCAGCCGGAATTCCCTTACCGCTTACATCGGCTACGCAAATCAGGAACTGGTTCTTGTTGATGGGAATATAGTCATAGTAATCGCCCCCTACTAAATCGTGTGGCAAGTAACTTGCTTCAATCTTTAATCGATCGGTATTTGGTAATTTCTCCGGAAATAGAAACTGCTGTACATCGCTGGCAATCTCAAGCTCTTTGCGAAAGGCTTCCTGCTTCAACTGCCTTCGTGCCAATTTCTTGTTCTCAATAGCAACAATGATAATGTTACTCAACGCCTGAATAAACTTTACACTCTCATCTCGATCGTGATCAGATTGAAAATTCCCTGCTCCTCCCACAAAAACCAGCGCCAGTGTACTCTCCTTGTGTGCCACAGGAATCACCATGTCGAAATCATGAAAATCACATTCTTCAAAATCACTCATCGGGTGAACCTTCTTAATCATTTTAAAATGATCATCCAGTTTAGCTTTTTTGAAATTGGTAGTGGTACCAAAGTTTACTTTACAATTCCAAGTCTCATCCAATACAAACAAGGCTAACTTGCTGATGCTTAGGTTGGAACGCAAAGTAAAATTAAAAATCTTGTATAATGAATCCTCAGGCACATTGGCGTTAATTGCCTGGGTGATCTCCAGAAGGGCGTTGAGTTCAAGCTCCTTCTTTTCAATCTTTTTCTGAATTAATGTGTCGGACATAGATAGTTACACAAAAATAGGAATTTCCCCTAACGCAATCACAATTAATTTGATATTCTTCTGCCCTTCCAGGTATATAGCCCCACTTGGGAAACAATTCCAATTCCTAAAACGTAGAAGGGGTAAATAAATTGTAGCACAAGAAATGCTACCCAATGCCACCGCGATTGCAGGAACGCACTAACTTTGAAAAGAAACCAACATTCTAACAATAACTTAACAACAAGGATAGATAGCAGTAATAGCATGCCTTCACGCACACGAAATAGTGATATAACTACACTCACACTAGCCAGTTGCACTAAGATTACATATAAGGCAGTTGCTCCCGAAGTACTAAAGGCGTTATACTTCCATTTGCTTGCCCAACGAATTCTTTGTGAGATAAAATGCTTTAGTGAGATTATCGGTCTTGAAGAAACTACCGCCTCGGCTTCATTGTTAAAATACAAAGAACTGGGAAAGGCCTTCATTATTTTTCTGGCCAGAAACTCATCATCGCCTGATGCGATCTTAGCATTGCCTTCATAGCCTTTCACGTACTGAAAGGCTGCCTTCCGGAATGAAAGATTGGCGCCATTGCCCATAATAAATGAACCCAAGCCTATTGCGGCTGCCATTGATCCAATAAGGCTAGTGAATTCTATGGCTTGCAGCGATGAAAAGAATGACTTGTTTGCTGTCAATTTCACACCGCCAAACACCAGGTTCGTAGTATCGTTTTTGAAGGCATCATTTATTCTATCAAGCCAGTTAACCTGTACTTGGCAATCTGCGTCAGTAGTTACTATAATTTCTCCCTTTGCTACTTCAACGGCCTGGCTTATGGCAGCCTTCTTGCCAGCCCTACCCTCGCTCAAGCTTACCACCTTAAAATTGGGGCTATCGTAAATCAAAGACTCCACCACATTGAATGAATTATCCTCCGAATGGTCATCAACCAAAATAACTTCGAGGATGTCTTTCGGGTAATTCAAATTTTTCAGGGAATGAATCAAATGATGGATGACCTTTTCCTCATTGCGGAAGGCAATAACTACAGTCATCATTCTTTTCTGCTCGTCACTTTCCAAATGAGATGACCTGACGCTATACCAGCCCCTAATAGCTGCGGCCAGGATTACTAAATAACTGATTAGAACTAAAGAGAAGAACGCGGTCATTCCAACATAGTAGTTAAATTGCAACTGTAAGCAAAATGGAGAAAAAAGTTATTAAAGAGAAAATCATTTTGGGTCTTGATCCTGGAACCAACGTCATGGGCTATGGAATCATTCTGGTCAAGGCATCCACATTGAAACTCCTCCAATTTGGCGTCATTCATTTGAGTAAATATGAAAGTCATGAATTGAAGCTAAAAAAAATATTTGATAGGGTCTTGTCCATACTTGATGAGTTCAATCCCGATGAAGTAGCCTTAGAGGCACCTTTTTACGGTAAAAACGTACAGTCCATGTTGAAATTGGGCCGAGCTCAGGGTGTAGCCATGTCTGCGGCCCTATACCGACAAATACCCATCGTAGAATATGCCCCAAAAAAAGTAAAGCAATCAGTGACCGGCAATGGCAATGCGAGTAAAGAACAAGTAGCGAAAATGCTTATCGCGTTATTCAAAATTAAAGAAGCACCGAAACTAATGGACGCTACTGATGCGCTGGCAGTAGCCGTTTGCCATCATTATCAAAATGGAGCTGCAAAGAACAAGAAGAAAACATGGGCGTCTTTTGTAAAAGACAACCCAGAAAGATTAAAGTAACTAATGGAGAGAAGTTAGCACATTAACGATACGCTCTGCGCTTCTTCCATCCCACAATTCAGGAATGCCGCCTTTCTTCCAATTACCTTCGTTAAGTTGAATCAATGCATTTTTTAACACATCAATGTTTTCTCCTATCATTTCATTGGTTCCAATAGTCACTGTTTCAGGCCTTTCTGTATTATTCCGCAGCGTGAAACAAGGAATTCCTAAAACCGTAGTCTCCTCCTGAATACCTCCCGAATCGGTAATTACCCCTTTGGCATTCTTAATCAAGAAAATAAACTCCAGGTAGCTAAGTGGACTTATCGGAATCACTTTTTCAGAACTATATTTCATTTGAGAAAAATTCTTCATTGTTCTAGGATGAACGGGGAACACCACACGAGCCCCCGCACAATCATCAATGGCGTGGATCAGCGCTTCAAACTTGGATAGATCATCTACATTGGATGGTCGGTGCAGCGTGAGTACAAAATATTTCTTCGCTTCCAATCCAGACTCCTCCCAAATTGCCGGCTTTTTTGTTTTGGTAAGGTTCGCCAACAATGAATCAATCATCGTATTACCAACAAAAAAAATACAATCTTCAGAAACGCCTGTCCTTTTTAGGTTTTCATTGGCTACTTTGGAAGTGGTGAAAAAGTAATCAGCTAAAGAGTCAGTTGCTATTCGGTTGATTTCTTCCGGCATGGTCATATCTCCTGACCGAATTCCTCCTTCTACATGCGCCACCTTGGTATTCAACTTTTTGGCCACAATGGTACATGCCATAGTCGAATTGACATCACCTACCACAATCACCAGATCAGTTGGATTTTCCATCAAATCTTTTTCAAAAGCCACCATTATTTTAGCCGTTTGCTCGGCTTGCGTACCCGATCCAGCGCCCAGGTTTACATCAGGGTGCGGAATCTCCAATTCATCAAAAAAGACTTTGCTTAATTTATCATCATAATGTTGGCCGGTGTGCACCAGTCTGTACGACAAAGACTTCCCTGCTTTTTGCGCCAGCTTAACCGCCCTGATAATTGGAGCAATTTTCATGAAATTGGGCCTGGCGCCAGCGATAAGCGTTATTTTCATTTAAACAGGTGTTGTTTTACTTGGAGCTGCAAAATTCCCTTTCTTTGCGGGAAATCAAAATTATTACTTGTGGCTGGCAAAATATTAATGATGTTAAATGCGCCTTATCCTTCAGATATCAGAGTAAAGAAGGAATCTGACGCATTGATTAGTGCTGGCTATGAAGTTCATCTCCTTTGTTTGCGAAAAAAGGATGAGCCATACGAAGCAGAGGTACAAAAACTAAAAATTACCAGGATAGACGCAGGCAAAAACAACTATGTACTGGCTTTTTGGGACGTGATCATGTCAATCAACTTCGTTCACCCCAGATTTAATTCAGCCGCTCAGAAAATGATTGAAAGAGAGTCAATTAAGCTGGTCCATATTCATGATTTGCCATTGGCGGGAACTGCCCTTTCTTTAAAAAAGAAAAATAGGGACATCAAGATAATTGTTGATCTGCATGAAAATTACCCTGAAGCACTCAAGACATGGTTTAAATGGAAAAGAAATCCGATTGTCAGATTGAAGAATAAGCTATTTCTCAATCCTGTCCGCTGGACGAAATATGAAAAGAAGGCTTGCCAGGAAGCAGATGCGATTATCGCAGTTGTTGACGAAATGAAACAACGCTTGGTTAATCTCTATCAAATAACAGATGAAAAAATTACAGTGGTTACCAACACAGAAGATAAATCGTTTATTAATCAAGAGTTGGATAAAACAGTTTATCAAGAACTGGAAGGCAGATTTGTCATCACTTACTCAGGAGGGATTGGACCTCATCGGGGAGTAGACACAGCCATAAAGGGCATGGGTTTTTTGGCTCATTTACCCATTCATCTCGCCATAGTAGGTTTCGGAAGTTCGTCTGTGATGAAAAGTCTTAATGACCTGGTCAGTAGTTTACACTTGAATAATGTACATTTTTATGGATATCAACCATTCTATAAATTCTATTCTTACATGCACCTGGCCAATGCCAATGTAATTCCGCATCAGTCAAATGGTCACACTGACAATACAGTTCCGCATAAATTGTTTCAAGGCATGATGGCAGAAAAGCCATTGATAGTGAGTTCAAGCGCTCCGCTAAAACGGTTTGTAAGGAATTTCGATTGTGGGGTTGTGTTTAAAGCGGGTGATGAAAAGGATTTTGCCGATAAAGTGGAAATGCTATTCAGAAACAGACCATTGCAAACTCAACTCGCAAAAAACGGTTATGATGCAAGCATGCGGGGCGGCCTCAATTGGGAAACTACTCAAATTGAATTGGTAAACCTTTATAATAAATTGGCTAAGAAAAATGGATAGCACCAACCATTATAATCTTTCAAGCAATAAATCATTACAGAGAAGGTATGCAAAGACGCTTAATTTCTTAATGAGCAGTGCACCCCCGCCCCTCCGAATTCTTGATCTTGGCATATCCAATCCACTTGGAGAGTTGATGAAAGAAAAAGGATACGAAGTCATTAATACAACCGGAGAAAATCTAGATGAGGCCCCAGAGATTGTCACAAAGAATGAAGCAGACCTCGTTACGGCTTTTGAAATATTCGAGCACCTATTAAATCCTCTTTCTGTTTTGAAAATGCTGCCAGCCGATCGGCTTATTGCAAGTGTGCCCTTATCTTTGTGGTTTGCAAAAGCGTACAAAAGTAAAAGCGACAAATGGGATAGACACTTTCACGAATTTGAAGACTGGCAGTTTGATTGGCTTCTCGAAGAGGCCGGGTGGAAAATTGTACATGCTGAAAAATGGACCAGTCCAATTAATAAGCTGGGTATCAGGCCATTACTTCGACTTTTTACACCTCGATATTATATTGTTGAAGCCGTGCGGAAAAAAGAACATCTTTGATTTATGGGCATCGTCTTCCGCCAAAGTTTTATAACGACAATCATCTCCTACTGTGGCGTTGCGATTGGCTACGTTAATTTACTTTACCTATACCCTAAATATTTAGAACCAGATCAGATTGGATTGCTACGCACGATTCAGGATGCTGCCATTCTCTTCACCCCGTTTGCACAATTTGGTTTGGCTCAGAGTATTTTGCGCTACTTTCCGAAGCTGGTAACCAGCAAAGTATCTTCTGGAAGTTTTATTCGATTAATGTTATTACTAGCTCTGGCTGGTTTTGGAATTTTCCTGATCCTCTTCAAGGTTTTTGAAACACCCATTCTCTCCTATTTTGAGGTGAATGCTCCTGAGATTATAGGGTACTCTTCTTTAATTCTTTGGTTGACTCTGATATTGCTAATCATGGGGATTCTCGAAGCCTATTCACGTTCTCTCCTTAAAACGATCGTTCCTAATTTATTGAGAGAGATCGTAGCTCGTCTTCTGCTAGCCATTCTTGTACTGCTTTACTTCACTGGTTACCTTGATTTCAATCAATTCATCATTAGTACGGCTTTGGCCTATCTTCTGTGTCTCACTATTCTGGTATTGTACCTGTGGTCTCAAGGTGAATTACAATTAAGTCAAAATCTGCAAAATCTCAACAAGGCCGAACTTCCAGGTCTAATGAAATACAGCTTACTTAGTTTCGCAGGCATGGCCGGGTTAATCATCATTGGTAAGGTGGATAGTATTATGGTGACGGGTTTGTTGGGATTAACTGCTAACGCGATTTACACCACGGCCTTCTACATGGCCACAGTCATTGAAATTCCCAAACGCGCACTCATGCAAATTTCTATGCCATTAATTTCAAGGGCTTTCGAAAAAAACGACATGGAAGACATTCAAAGGATTTATCAAAAAACATCCATCAACCAATTGATTGTAGGTGGATTAATTCTGATCGGAATTTGGGCTAATCTTCACAATATTTTTGGATTGATGCCGAAAGGAGAAATCTACGAAGCAGGTAAATATGTGGTATTGATTATCGGACTGGGAAAACTTTTGGATATGATGTTTGGTCCTAGCAGTGAGATCATAGTCTTATCAAAGTATTATAGCTTTAATATTGTATTGATATTATTGCTGGCCATTTCCATTGTTATTGCAAATAATTTGTTGATACCAAAATATGGCATTGAAGGAGCCGCCATTGGATCAGCTGCAGCATTAATTGCTTTTAATACACTTAAATTCATTTTCATTTACGTGAAACTGAACATGCAACCTTTAACTTTTGCAACCTTCAAGGTATTTGTTATTTGCGCAGTTGCCATCGCTACTAATTATCTCATCCCCAACTTTGAAAATAATTTTATTGATATTTTCATCCGGTCCGTGGTAATAACTATAGTCTATACTGTACTTATTTACTTTTCAAATACTTCTCCGGATGGAAATAAGATTTTTAAAGAAACATTAGCAAGAATCCGATAAAGAAGAGTTACTCAGATTCTTCTCCTTTTTCTGTAAAGGAATCGTATGCCACCTTAAATTGCTGATGCTTGTACTTTCCGTTTTCTGGGGCTTCTCTACCTGATTCAGCTCGATTTACCAATTCAAAATAAGCCTGGGGATACTCATCCGAATACATTTTTGGCAAGACATTGATTTTTGTAAAACCCATATAGGCAGTAAAAAGTAGAAATAAGAATATCAGCACCACAGACCGATCTTTATGCTTTGAGACATGATCAATCCCGGAAACCTTCTCACCTTCTTCAATGATGTGGTCTCGTTTAATCCCCAAAACAAAAAATACAATGATTAAAAAGAACGCTATACCTCCGAAAGGTTCAGCAAGTTGAGGGAAAAATGGAACGGTAACCATTGAAAGTAGGTAGGAAATAATACTTCCATAAAACAAAATAGCCAGTCCACCCAATTTCTTATTATTCCTTTCCAATTTTCTCCAGGACTGAAATAGCTGATTTGAATAGAATCCTATCAAAAGGAGCCCGGCTACAACAAACAATACTTCAACAAAGTTAAAATGGATGTAGAAAATTCGTAAAGTCAAGATGGCGGATAAAACCGACAGAGAAATCAATTCCACAAAAACCAAACGGCTTTTGATTTGATCACGAAACAAATGG
>DATCZR010000349.1:0-3508 GCA_036525835.1 Cyclobacteriaceae bacterium | reverse complement strand
CACACAGCCGCCAAATGCAACTACTGCGCCCATCGGGTTGACGTTGGACTTGAGCCTGCCTGTGTTAACGTATGCCCTGAACACGCCATTGTTTCCGGCGACATGGATGATCCAAATTCTGAAATTGCAGAGATGCTGGCGCGTGAGCAGTTGAGCGTAAGGAAGCCCGAGAAGGGAACCCAACCTAACGTCTACTATATCAATGGCGATGAGGCTTCCCTAAATCCTTCTTCCACCGAACGGTCCGATCAATACATTTGGAGCTCTCAAAAGACTGGAGTAGGACATTATGCCAAGTTTGCTGAGAAACTCGCAGCTGGAAAGAATGCCAATGACATGCTGGCCGAACTCGACGCTAAACAAATCAGTTATTCAAACGCCAATAAAAAGTCAGTAGAAGTCCTGATGGATTCAGGTAAACCCCGAAGAGTGTATGATACACCAGACAAAGGCATCTTGTGGGGATGGGAAGTGTCTGCCTACATTTTAACCAAAGCCATTTCCTCTGGTATGATCCTGATTCTGTCCATGGGATGGCTGATGAGCATAGAGGTAGAAAACAACGGCAAAATGTTTGCCGGTTCATTGGCGCTTATCTTCCTGGCCATCACAGGTGCACTGCTAGTAAAAGATTTAGATCAGCCCAAAAGATTTTTGTATGTGCTGTTTCGTCCACAGTGGAAGTCATGGCTGGCCAAAGGTGCCTATGTGATTACCTTCTTTGGTGCCTTGATATCAGGATGGGTGGTTTCGCTTTATTTTGAAGCCAATCAATTGGCAAACCTATTCTTTATGGCAGGTGCGCTGTTTGCAGTCATGGTGGCCGTTTACACCGCCTTCCTATTCGCACAATCCAAGGGAAGAGATTTCTGGCAAAGTCCAACGCTGGTACTACACATGTTTGTGCATAGCCTGATGGCTGGATCCGCAGTTTTCTTGCTTGCAGCCAGTTTCATTTCAACTGATTTGACTTGGCTCAATTTCAATACCACCGTATTGATGGGGTCAACAATGATTAATCTGATACTCATGCTGATTGAATTGACAATCACACACCCCACCCATGATGCAAAAAGGGTAGTGGCTATGATAACCACCGGCAGATATAAGGTTTTGTTTTGGGTTGGCGCAATCGCCGTGGGAAATGCATTGCCATTGCTATTGGTTACCGACCTTGTAGCATTTCCAGAAGGAGGCGCGCTCCTGGTACTGATTGGTATTTTCATCACGGAGAAGATTTGGGTGGAAGCGCCTCAACGAATTCCATTGACTTAAAGTGCAAAGCTATGGCAAGGAATCACAAACCATCATTGATTGAAAAAATAGCCGAAAGTATCGGGCTAATCCCAAACCTGCACCAGGAGGTGCCATCGATCGACAGGCTTGGTGAGCCAGGAAAACTCCAGCAATACCCACCGGCAGATCAGTGGGACGACTGGGAGGAATATGAAGCCAAAGGATGGGCCCGAAAGGAGAAAAAAAAATATACAATCGTGCCTACTACTTGCTTCAACTGTGAATCCGCTTGCGGACTGCTTGCTTACGTGGATAAAACCAATGGATCTGTGAGAAAGTTTGAGGGAAATCCTTATCATCCTGCGAGTCGGGGAAAGAATTGCGCCAAAGGACCAGCTACCATTAATCAAATCAATGATCCAGAGCGCATTCTCTATCCGATGAAACGAGAAGGAAAACGTGGTGATGGAAAGTGGAAGCAGGTTACCTGGGATGAAGCGCTGGATGATATAGCCGGTCGGATCAGAAAAGCGTTACTGGATAAACGAAACAACGAAGTGGTTTATCATGTCGGACGTCCCGGCCATGAAGGGTATATGGACAGGGTACTAAAAGCCTGGGGAGTTGATGGTCATAATAGCCATACCAATGTATGCTCGTCCGGTGCACGCTTTGGCTACAATCTCTGGCATGGATATGATCGTCCATCTCCTGATCATGCAAATGCCAAGTTTATTTTGTTAATAAGCGCACATCTGGAGTCTGGCCATTACTTCAATCCGCATGCACAAAGGATTATTGAAGGGATGATGAGTGGAGCAAAACTAGCAGTGATGGATCCACGCCTATCCAATACCGCCAGCATGGCCAACTATTGGTTGCCTACCTATCCCGGATCCGAGGCGGCAGTGCTGTTGGCCATGGCCAAGGTGATAATTGATGAAGGTTTGTATGACAGGCCTTTTCTTGAAAATTGGGTAAACTGGAGAGATTATCTGAAAGAGGAATTTCCTGATGAGAAAATCAAATTTGAAAATTTTATTGAAAGACTGAAGGAAGTTTACAAAGAATACACACCTGAATTTGCTGAAAAAGAAAGCGGTGCCAAGGCCAAAATGATCGTTTCTATAGCGCGCGAGATAGGAAAGGCCGGAAGCAGGTTCGCTGCGCATAACTGGCGAAGTGCAGGCTCTGGCAACCTGGGCGGATGGGCGGTGGCACGATGTCTGCATTTCTTAAATGTATTGACAGGCAGCGTAGGAACTACCGGAGGAACATCTCCCAGTGCCTGGAATAAATTCAAACCTTCATTCTTTGACAATCCGCCTGCACAAAAGTTTTGGAACGAACTTCAGTTTCCAATTGAATATCCATTGGCCTTTTTTGAGATGAGTTTCTTACTCCCTCACTTTTTAAAGGAAGGACGTGGTAAGATTGACACTTATTTTACGCGCGTATTCAATCCGGTATGGACCTATCCGGATGGTTTCAGTTGGATCGAAGCCTTGTCAGATGAAAGCAAGGTAGGTATGCACATTGCGTTGACCCCAACTTGGAATGAAACGTCTTACTTTGCTGATTATGTGTTGCCCATGGGCCACGCATCTGAACGACATGACCTGAACAGCTATGAAACGCATGGAGCGGTATGGATTGCTTTTCGCCAGCCTGTACTGCGCGAGGCAGCAAGAAGAAACGGTACGCCTTTCAACTTTACCTATGATGTCAATCCAGGTCAGGTCTGGGAAGAAGATGAGTTTTGGATAGAACTAAGTTGGCGGATTGATCCTGACGGATCGCTTGGAATTCGCAAGCATTTCATTTCGCCTTATCGTAAAGACGAAAAAATCACTGTCGATGAATACTACCAATATATCTTTGAGCACACGCCTGGTCTAAAAGACAAGGCAGCTCAGGAGAACCTTTCCGCGCTGGACTATATGCGAAAGTATGGCGCCTACACGGTCGAAGAGTCTGCATATGAAAAACACAAACATGAATTGGATGAGGAGGCTTTAAAAGATACTACGGTTGACGATCAATCCGGACAAATCTTTAAAAACGGCAAGGCGGTCGGCGTCAAGGTTGATGATAAGAATTGCACAGGTTTTCCCACTCCTTCACGACTCCAGGAATTCTTTTCACCTACCATGAAGGAATGGAAATGGCCAGAGTATACTATCCCCACTTATATCAAAAGCCATGTTCATCCAGAGACAATAAAAATGGAGCAAGGAGAGTTCCCCTTAGTGCCTACTTTCCGATTGCCAGT
>DATCZR010000348.1:0-2621 GCA_036525835.1 Cyclobacteriaceae bacterium | reverse complement strand
GAGGATACCTCTTCCCTTGAGTGGCTTCTCGAGATATTTAGCGCCTTCCTGGATTGCCATTCTTCCAGCCACCTCTGACATTGGAACTAGTAAAGGAAGTCCACCGTCCTTCTCGACAGTTTCATAGGCCAAACAAACCGCGCCAGTTTCTATCATGGCATTCGTCAGGGGCTCATACGAAGCGAAGTGAAAATAGGTGAAAACGAGCTGATCCTTTTTGATCAGTTTGTATTCCGGCTCAACGGGCTCCTTTACCTTGATGATCATTTCGGCTATGTCAAAAACCTCTTTGGCGGTTGGTAAAATCTTTGCTCCGGCTCCCACATATTCTTCGTCACTGAAACCACTTCCAACTCCTGCAGTTGCCTCGATGTATACGGTATGGCCACGCTTCTTTAATTCCTGCGTTCCTGCTGGAGTGAGGGCCACTCTGTTTTCATTATTCTTAATTTCTTTGGGAACTCCTATTATCATGATCTTTCGGTTTTAGTCAAAAATAAACGGGCAAATATAGCATTCAGATAGATTAGCACAGATCAAATTACCCAATTTTGCATGGATATGGAAGAAACAGAATTATTTGCTTTTTATGGTTCTCTGAGGAGGGGAATGGATAATTATAAAGACTTCAAAGCTGCGCTTGAATTCGTAGGTATCACAAGAATATCAGGATACGACCTTTACTCCTTAGGAACATATCCCTATGCGCTAAGATCGGATGACAAGACGTCGACCTTGGTAATTGAAATATTTAAAGTAAAAAGCCCGGTTGCCAGGCTTGCCATTCATGAAATGGAAGTTGAAGCCGGATATATCTTTGAGTTGATCGACATTGAGGACAAGAAAGTGGGCATCTATCTTTTTGAGCGACCAGGAGATGATCCTAGGGTAGAAAACGGTGATTGGGTTAGTTTCTATGGTAAATAAGTGCATTTGTGAAAGAATAATTTGCTGCCAATTGCTTTTTGACGCGCTGACTGTTTTTGATTATTTTTGAATCTAAAGCCCCTCACGTTGACGCAAGTAAAAAATGTAAAATCTAACATTTCCGCTAAACGAGCTACCGCTATTTTGGCTGACTACCAACTGGCTTGTGAAAGTAGAGAGGCGAGTTTGTTGGGAAGAAAGGAAGTGTTCATGGGCAAGGCCAAGTTTGGCATTTTTGGCGATGGCAAAGAGGTAGCTCAAATCGCCATGGCAAAAGTTTTTCGCAAGGGTGATTTTAGATCTGGATATTATCGAGATCAAACATTTATGTTCGCCATTGGCGAACTTACGCTGCAAGAATATTTCGCACAGTTGTATGCCCACACTGAAGTTCATGCGGATCCGGCATCTGCTGGTCGCCTAATGAATGGACATTTTGCCACCCGCATGATTGATGAGGAAGGTGATTTTAAAAATCTGACAAAACAGAAGAATAGCAGTTCAGATATTTCCCCAACTGCTGGACAGATGCCCAGATTGGTGGGGTTGGGATACGCCTCCAAATTATTTAGAAATAATCCACGACTAGCATCGTATAAAAATTTATCAATCAATGGAAACGAAGTGGCCTTCGGTACCATTGGCAATGCTTCCACCTCCGAAGGAATATTTTTTGAGGCGATCAACGCGGCTGGGGTATTGCAAATACCCATGCTGATGTCTGTGTGGGATGATGATTACGGAATTTCTGTGCCTGCTAAGTATCAAACTACCAAGGGAAGTATTTCTAAAATTTTGCAGGGATTTCAACGCAGTGAAAGTGAAAAAGGGTTTGAGATTATTACCGCAAAAGGATGGGATTATGACGGGCTTTGTAAAGCTTATGTAACAGCTGAAAGAATTTGCAGAGAAGAACATGTTCCTGTATTGCTACATGTTTTGGAAATGACCCAGCCACAAGGACACAGCACCTCCGGATCGCATGAGCGGTATAAATCAAAAGATCGTCTTGACTGGGAAAAAAATTATGATTGCATCTTACGAATGCGACAATGGATTTTAAAATTAGAAATTGCAAGCACAGATGAGTTGGGCTCCATTGAAACGCATGCTAAAGCAACTGCCAAGTCTGCCAAGGAAAGTGCATGGAAAGAATTTAATAAAGACATACAAGAATCAAATGGCGCCTTAATCGCCATTTTATCCAAGTTGAGTTCGGATAAACCAGTAATTCAAAATATTCTGCGTGATTTGAAGACTACCATCAATCCATTGAGGTTGGATGGAGTTAAAGCAGCGAAGCATGCCATCAGGGAACTTCGTGGGGAAGAATCTGAGGCAAGAAATGAATTGGTTGCCTGGATAAGGAAAAATGAAGAGGATAACTGGGAAAGATACAGTTCCCATTTGTACAGTCAGTCTCAGCAGTCGGCATTGAAAGTAGAACGCATTGCGGCCACCTATTCAGATTCGTCATCACTTGTGGACGGACGGGAGATTTTGCAGGCCTGTTTTGACGAGGCCCTTGAGCGTGATCCTACCATTTTTGCGCTGGGCGAGGATGTAGGGCAGATTGGAGATGTCAACCAGGCTTTTGCTGGGTTGCAAACCAAATATGGTGAACTCAGAGTAACTGATACTGGCATTAGAGAGGCTACCATAATCGGTCAAGGTATTGGGGCTGCTTTAAGAGG
>DATCZR010000347.1:0-6614 GCA_036525835.1 Cyclobacteriaceae bacterium | reverse complement strand
CAGCTTAACTTGCTGGAATTAGGACTCAATCATGAGCAACAACACCAGGAGCTTTTGCTAACGGATATTAAATACATTTTGGGTCATAACCCCCTGTTCCCACCTTATGATTGTGAATTCAAAGAAGTTAAAGATGAGATCGTCGACGGTGTATTGATTCATGTACCTGAAGGAACTTATGAAATTGGTTTCGAGGGCAATGGGTTTCATTTCGACAATGAAGCGCAAACGCATAAGGTATATTTACACGCTTACCAAATAAGAAAAGGTTTGGTTACCAATGGTGAGTATTTATCGTTTATTGAAGATGGAGGTTATCAAGATTCCAAATATTGGCATAGCGATGGGTGGACCTGGTTAAATGAAAACAAAATTACGTCACCATTGTATTGGCATTTTATCAACGATCAATGGAAGCGATATGCCCTTGCAGGATTAGAGTTAATCAATCTCAATCAACCAGTTACTCATGTGAGTTTTTACGAAGCGTCCGCATTTGCAGAATGGACTGGCATGCGCCTTCCAACCGAGTTTGAATGGGAAGCAGCAAGTGAACAATTTAAATGGGGTCAGCGATGGGAGCATACCAACAGTGCCTATCTTCCTTATCCAGGATTTCTAAAACCAGAAGGTGCTATTGGAGAATACAATGGCAAGTTTATGATTAATCAGATGGTATTGCGAGGTAGCTCAGTGGCAACACCAATAGGTCATTCGAGAAAGACATATAGGAATTTCTTCCATCCTCATCTGCAGTGGCAATTTTCAGGAATCAGACTTTGTAAGAAATAGAATAATGACAGAGTCCAAGACCTACAATCCAGAAGTTTTCAATGCAGTGGAAACCGGCTTATCGAGCACGCCAAAACGGCTGCCAAGCTGGCTATTCTATGATGAGGTGGGAGATAAGATTTTCCAGGCCATTATGCGTTCCCCAGCGTATTACCTGACGGCCTGTGAATTTGATATTCTGCAGCGTCAAAAGGAAAAGATTTGGCATCACATTGCCAAAGATAAGGAGCCGTTTAAACTGGTGGAGTTAGGTGCAGGTGATGGCACAAAAACGGAAGTGCTCCTCAAGTATTTTCTAAGCAAGCCTCTTCCTTTCACTTATGTTCCTGTAGATGTTTCAGTGGCTGTATTGGAACAACTTCAGCAAAGATTAAATAAATCCATGCCAGATTTAGATATCCTGCTGGAAAACAAGTTGTATCAGGAAGCACTCAATGACCTAAAAAGTAATCATGAAGAAAGAAAGCTGATTATGTTTTTGGGGGCTAATATTGGCAATTTCAAAGTGGAAGATGCGATCAAGTTTGTCAAAAACTTAACCGGTAGCATGAATGAGACAGATCTGTTACTCATTGGATTTGATTTGAAAAAAGACCCTAGATTGATTCAGGCCGCGTATGATGATTCAGAGGGCATCACCAGAGAATTTAATTTGAATCTGTTGAGCAGGATTAATCGAGAATTTGGTGGGCAGTTCAAGACTGAGTCCTTTTCACATTATCCTTATTACGATCCGGAGACTGGCGTAACCAAGAGTTTTCTGGTGAGTAAATGGAAACAAGATGTTTTTATTGAGGTGTTAGACCGTGAAATTCATTTTGACAAAAATGAAATTATTCATACGGAGGTGTCGCAAAAATATGACCTAAAAATGATACAACAGCTAGCCATGCAAAATGACTTAGAGGTCGTTGATGTCCTCTACGATAAAAATGAATACTTTGCTGATGTCATGTTTCGGTTAAAGGATTAAACGATAGTTTTGCTGTATACCTTTTCAATATCCACTTGATAGTTGGTCTCAAGAACCTTTCTTACGGGTTTCATTGTAGCTGTAATTTCTCCATTTTCCGCTGACCATTCACGTGGACACAAAACAAACCCTTTTACCTGCTGATAGTTGGGTAGTTCGCGATTGAGTTGATCAATCTCATTTTTGTATTTCGCAATCACCTTGATATTATGGATCATAAACTCAAGGGAGGTCCAATGAATGCCTTTTTGATGACACCAATTCTCCAATATTTCAAAATGGGGTGCGATCAACGCAGTAACGAAGGGTCGTTGAAACCCGAGTATCAAGCATCGTTGAATAAATGGAGAGCGCGCAAAGTGATTTTGCAAGGGTAATGGGGCAATGTATTTGCCAGTGGATGTTTTGAAAATATCCTTCTTGCGATCAGTAATCTGTAAAAAGCGGTTCTCCACAAATTGGCCCAAATCGCCAGTTCTAAACCAGCCATCTGGTGAAAGAACAGATTGGGTAAGTTCTGTTTTTTGAAAATAGCCCAACATCACGTTTGGGCCTTTCACCATTATTTCTGCTTCCCCTGCTTCATTTGGCTGATCCAATCTTATTTCCAATCCAGGTATCACAACTCCTACGGTTCCAAAGCGATTCATGCCAGGTTCAAAACGATTGATACTTATGAGTGGGGCGGTTTCAGTAAGCCCGTATCCTTCTACCACCTGAATTCCGGATGCCGAAAGCAGTCGTCCGATCTCTGGCCTTAGTGCTGCAGCACCCACCACCATGTATTTCATCTTTCCTCCCAACTGGTTATACCAATGTCGAAGCACCAGCATTCTGGCAAAGAATAATTTGATAGCGTAAATGGGGCCAATTCTTAATTTCTCCCTGTATTGTTTTCCTACCGATATGGCCCACCTGATTACGTTTCGCTTTATCGCATTCTTCGTCATTAATTGCTTTTGCAGAAAGTCATACATTTTTTCAAGTACGCGCGGTACACAGGTACTGAAATAGGGTCTAACCGTTTTGAAATCCCTCGAAAAGCTTTCCCGGCTTTCGCTGAAGTATATGGAAGCACCAAATGCGATGTATCCGTAGGTTGTGGCTCGCTCAAGAATATGGCTGAATGGAAGAAAACTCAGCACCCGATGTTCCGGCTCCAGTGGAATTAGCGTAAGCATGGCCTTGATATTGAAAATAATATTTCTGTGACTGAGCATCACGCCTTTCGGTTCACCTGAACTGCCTGACGTATAGAGGATAGTTACCAGGTCATCTTCATGGATATCATTTTTTATGTTTTGTAATAATTCAAGGGATTGGGCACTTGATGCTTTGTATGAAAATCCAGGTAAGTAATTCGGAGACTTGGATTCAATTTGAAATACTGAAGTTGAGCCGAGCGCTTGCTTGGCTACTTTAACCAATCGACTATGATTTTTTGAAGTGGTAAGGCAAAGTCGTGACTCAGTTTCATGGAGGATCATGCTGACTTCCAGATCAGTAAGATTGGGATGGATGGGAACTGTAATTAATCCAGCTTGCTGGCAGGCAAAGTCGATGATCATCCATTCAGGACTACCGATAAAAGGAACCAGCACTATTTTTTCTCCTCGTTGATATCCATTTTCAAGGAACCAACAAGAGAGGTTATTTGCTTGCTGTTTAAATTGTTGGATGGATATGGGAATCCACTTATTATTAGCAAAATAATTAAAGGCATGTGGATTGGGGTATTTGGCAATTTGATAATCCGGCAGATCAAAAAGTCGGGTAAAGTCAGCTCCATTATGGGTAGTAATTTCCATGATTAGGCACTTTTTGGTTTTAGGTACAACACATCGTATAAAATTTCGAAGAACTCCGGAAAATCAGGAAGGTTGTTGTGGCTTCCTTTTGGAATAGGATGTAATAGAATCTTTTCCGGGTAAAGCTTTTTCAATTGCTCGCTTTGTGAATAAGGAATGAGATGATCAGCTGTACCGTGAATGATATGTACCGGACAAGTTACTTTTTTGAGATACTGATCGGTGCGCATGTCATACTTGAGGAGCCATTTTAGTGGCGTAAAAAAAAGATAACGTTTTATATTATGGTAGAAACTAAAGTATGGAGAATCCAGAATTAACATTCTTGGTTTGTTCCACGAGGCAATTCGAGCGGCAATGCCACTGCCAAGCGATCGACCATAAATGACAATTTTATCTTCTGGATAGGATTCTGTTAACCACTTGTATACGTGTTGTGCGTCATTAAATACCTTTTCCTGACTTCTCTTTCCTTTACTCTTACCAAAACCCCGGTAGTCCATCATGAAGAAGTCGTAGCCATTACTTAAAAAGTCTTTAGCAAATTTTCCCCATCCTTTGATACTTTTTGAATTTCCTTTTAAGTAGTAAACAATTCCTCTTGAATTAGGAACCCTAAAGTGAATGGCATTTATTCTGCCACCGTCCTCCATATCAAAATTAAGTTCTTTAAAGGGAAACGGATATTTGTAGGTAAAGGAAGAGGCTAGCCGCTCAGGCCTGAAAAAAGCGAAGTGCTGGAAGAGGTAGAAGGCTATACAGATGGTTACATAAATTATTGCGAATGAAAGGAGTAGTGTAACCATAGGCACCTTAATTTATTAAGATTAGATTGAATTACATAGCCTCTTTATTCTCGATGAATTTGTGGAGTACCGCAGCTAATTGTACATGATAAGAATCAAATTCACTCAGATTGCGATGGCCAGCACCTTCGATAATAAAGAACTGATTCTGATCTTGAAGGTATGGTTTGAGTTTATGAGCCGAAGAGAGGGGAACTATCCAATCATTGGTTCCATGGAAAATTACTTTGGGACATTTCACTTTGGGAAGAGCATTTTGATTTGAAAATTCTATCTTATCCGGAAATAGCAATACGCTGGGTCTTAAAGGCCAATAGATTACATCAATGAAATTGGCAAAGGGTGTTTCCAGAATGAGCAAAGAAGGGTTGGTGGTAACCGCAAGGTTGGAGGCTACGGCTGAACCCAGGGATCTGCCATAAATAATCAATTTGGAATAGGGTATATGTTTCTTGGTCCAATCAAGCATGGCGATGGCGTCTGCATGAATATTTTTTCTACTGGACGATCCGTTACTCTTACCATATCCACGGTAGTCATACATGAAGACATCATAGCCTATTTTGGTAAAGTCAACAGCGAATTCTCCCCAACGTTGCAGGTTGTCTGCATTACCATGTAAGTAAAAAACAAGACCTTTCGATGGGAGTTGCGATTTGAAAAACAAACCATTTAAAACGGTGCCATCTTTCATGGTAACGGCATGCTCTTCAAATGACTGATCAAATTGAAAAGAATAATCTCGGTGCAGCGGTTTCGCCTGAAAGACCAGTTGATTTCTGAATAAGCAAAAGAAGATGAGCGAGAAAATATAAAGCCCAATTAATGAGACGACAGTCACCTTAAGTTTTTGTTTTCTAAGCAATGAAGAAATATTCATCTATAAGAAATTATTTACCTTTCTCCCTGCCCGCCAGCAAACTCATGTTGCCATTAAATGGATTTCCTGAACTACGCCTGAATGTGACTACCTGACCTACATGCCAAAGCATATCAGCAATAGGACCATTGAGCAGGTTCCAAAAAGGATAGCCTGCTTCATAATTTTCGCCTTTAAATACAAGATTAAAATCTTCGAGTCCTTTGTCTCCATTAGCCTTTAATATATTGCTTGCTTCTTCAAAATTGAGGAGTGTCTCTTTTCTTAATTTCTTAAATGATAGGTCGCTATTAATTTTAGATGACTCTGAAGCTATTTGCTTAGTGGTATTAACCAAATTATACGACATCGTATGAATGTGCTGCAAAGTTTCCCTCGATGATCGTGCTTCCGCGCCAGGTTTAAAATTTAAGTCTTCATCACGCAGCCCTTCGGTTGCCCAATAGTATCGAAAGCCAAGACCGTCAATTACCCTGGCTGCAACTGTGCCAGGCGTATAGGATGGTGGATAGGCTGGTATTTCTGAATAAGGGAGTTGATCTTGACAGTGCACATTTGTAGTGCATAAAACGGATAGCAATAAAACAAAAAATTTCATAGGTGTAATGATAAACGGGAATGCTCAATTTACAGTAAGATTTGTATCTTCAGCAACAAATTGTTCATGAGCTATGAAACAAATCGTGTTAAAGTGCTTCATTCCAGGATTGATGATTTTATTGCTGGCGGAGTGCAAACCCAAAAAATCCACCAACACTCCAGTGCCAAATGTGGTAGTAGTACTTGTTGATGATTTACGATGGGATGAATTTGGTTTAGCGGGCCATAATTATATCCAGACTGCAAATATTGACAGAGTGGCACAAGAGGGGGCCTACTTTCAAAATGCATTTACTACAACGCCCCTGTGTTCTCCAAGTCGGGCCAGTTTTCTAACCGGGCTTTATGCACATTCTAACGGAATTACGGATAACCAGGCGCACAACGAACAAAGCCATAAACTGGAAACCTTTCCTAAGACATTAAATGCTCAAGGCTATGAGACTGCATTTATTGGTAAGTGGCATATGGGAAATGATGATACTCCCAGACCTGGATTTGATCATTGGGTTGCTCTAAAAGGTCAGGGTGAAGCTGTAGACCCCGGATTAAATATCAATGGCGAAAGGCAAGTAGTAAAAGGATATGTGACTGATATTTTTACCGATTATTCATTGCAATTCATCAGGAAAAAAAGAGATAAACCATTTTTGCTGTATCTATCGCATAAGGCGCTTCATCCCAATCACCTTCAACGTGACGATGGCAGTTCAGCTGCTATTGGAGAGGGGGGGTTTATTCCAGCTGACCGGCAT
>DATCZR010000346.1:0-13974 GCA_036525835.1 Cyclobacteriaceae bacterium | reverse complement strand
GTGAAACCTCCATTATTGTCAACATATTCACAGAGGCTTTTGGTCTGCAGAGCTATATTGTAAATAGTGTAAGATCGAAAACCAGTAAAAGTAAAATTGCATTGTACCAGCCACTTACTTTGCTCGATCTGGTTGTCTATCATAAGGAGAATGCAAACATTGTAAGAATTAAAGAGGCTACTTGTGCCTATACCTATCATCATTTGTTTTCTGATCCTAAGAAATCTTGCATTGGTCTTTTTATTAATGAGGTACTGAACAAAACAGTACGGGAGCAATCGCATGCTGCAGCACTTTGTCATTTTATTTTCGATTCGCTGATTATACTTGATCATCTTGAGAAGGCTGAGAATTTCCATTTGATTTTTTTAGTAAAACTCAGCAAATACCTGGGATTCGGCCCATTTGCCAAAGTAGAGCTAGGGGCCTGGTTATTGAGCGTGGATGAGGAAGAGATTTTAGATTTAGTATTGGTAAGTGATTACGAATCTACTGTTCATATGAATAATGAACAGCGCAGAAACCTTTTAGATGCCTTTATCAAGTTTTATGGAAGTCACGTAGATGGCATGGGCGTCATTAAATCTGTTCAGGTGTTGAGGGAGGTGTTGAGTTAATTGACCATATTGTGAAGAGCGGTATTGAAATTGCAGTTTAAATGATTTTCACGAATGTCAAAGGCGCTCTCACCCAATAGATTTAGGTGGCGGCCCGTATTTCCGCTCACCTTACAAAGTTAAACAGTATTCACCCCTGAAAATAAGATTATCAAGTTGTTAACACATATTACAATCTTATTAACAACACGATTTTGGACGATTCCCGATGTTTATGGGGAGCGGTCTGGAACTCAAGTAGAAATTTTAGTATTTTTGAGTTTCGGGTTGGGCAAATAAGTTTAACCTTTTAAACCTTTTGAAATGAAAAATTTAGGAGTATTAGTCGGATTGTTGTTCTTGTCAGCAGCCTGCTTTGCACAAGTAGCAGCTAATGGAACAAATGATGCAGGAAATGCCAACATGGCCGTTTTTGCTTGGGAATCAGCGACTCACGATTTTGGAAAAATTAAGCAAGGTGTTCCGGTAACACATGAATTTACATTTACCAATACGGGCAAGACGCCATTGGTGATAACTAATGTGCAAGCTTCATGTGGGTGTACTACCCCTGCATGGTCCAAAGAGCCAATTCTACCAGGAGGTCAGGGCTTTATCAAAGCCACTTATAATGCGGCTAGCATGGGCGGTTTTAATAAAACGGTAACCGTAATGGCAAACGTAGAAGGTGGATTTAAGCAGCTTTCCATTAAAGGAGAGGTTGTTCAGGAGTAAGGCGAGAATAACATTAGAAAAGGGCGATGAAATCTCATCGCCTTTTTTATTTATTCAGTCTCATACCGATCTAGGATATGTTGACTTATCAGCTTGTAAATAGAAGCCAGTGATTCGTCATTTTTAAGAAATTCAAGGTGATGATCCAAAATCTCATAGTCTCCTCTTATGGCCGGACCAGTCTGCGCCTGATCGGGGCCAATAGCCAGGCCTTTATTTATCGTTTCTGAAATCAAAGGCTTCAGCAATTCAAAATCCAATTTACTTTCATTGAGTAAGTCCTTGCTAATGGTAAGCATATGGTTGGCAAAATTGGAGGCAAAAACGGCCGCTACATGCAATGCCTTTCTTTCCCGTGATCCAATGGTGCGAACATCAGCGCTTAATTTTTTACCCATTTGCATACAAATTTTTTCTACCACAGGTGTTTCACTTTCTATAAAAATCGGAATTGACTTAAACTCTACTTTTTTTGATTTTGAAAAAGTTTGGAGGGGATAGAAAACACCAATGTGCTCGGTGGCTGCATATGCCAAAACACTCAATGGCTGACTTCCTGACGTGTGCAGCAGAATGGCGCCATCTGGTAAAACGATATCTTGTACGATTGACTTGATCGCATCATCCGAAACCGCAATAATAAAAATTTGTGATTCGCTGGTTGAAAAATCAAGGGTTGTTTTTATTTCGGCCTGATAAAGCCTTTGGGTAAGTTCCTTGGCACTCTTGGGATTTCTGCTATAAACTTCTCTAACTACATAGCCTACGTTGTCTAGTGCAGGTGCGAGATGCCAGGCCAAATTACCGGATCCAATAAATGAAATTGTATATGATGACATTCATTCAAAATTAATTAAATACCTGACCAAAGTCACTGAGTATAACTCAAGTCGGGCTTAAATTGAGATCTAATTTTCAGACCATGACTCAAGAATATATTTCCTCAGAGAAGGCTATACAGCACATTAAGTCAAGAGATCGCGTTTTCATACATGGCAGTGCCGCCACTCCGCATCATTTGCTCAAGTCTCTGGCTAAAGCGGCAGCTTCCGTGCAAAATGTTGAATTAATTGCAGTAAGCACGTTAGGTGAAATGGATATCGCCAAACCGGAGTTTGGCAGCAGCTTTTACTTCAACTCACTATTTGTTTCTGATAATGTAAGGGAAGCCATTAATTCTGACAGGGGGGAGTACATTCCCATTTTCCTGAGCGAAATCAGCAAGCTATTTGAAAAAGAAATTCTTAATCTGGATGTGGCTTTGATTCACGTATCTCCCCCCGATAAGCACGGCTTCTGCTCGTTGGGTACTTCCGTTGATGTGGCCAGATCAGCTGTTCATCATTCGAAAAAAGTAATTGCACAGGTGAATCCAAATATGCCAAGAACACATGGTGATAGCTTCGTACATATCAGCAAATTTGACGCGATAGTAGAATGCAATGATCCGTTGCCCGAAGTTTTATATGGTCCGCGAATAACAGAGCAGGATTTGGCAATCGGAAAATATTGTGCGGAATTGATTGAAGATAGGTCAACGCTTCAGATGGGAATAGGGTGTATCCCCGATGCGGTATTAAAAAGTCTGGGCCATTGCAAGGATTTGGGCGTGCATACGGAAATGTTCTCGGACGGGGTAATTGATTTGATCAAGAAAGGTGTAATCACCAACCGATTTAAAGAGAAACATCCAGGGAAAGTAGTTACGTCATTTGCCATAGGTTCAAAAGAACTATACGGTTTCATTGACGACAATCCTCAGTTTGAATTTCTCGAAGCGGATTACGTGAACGATACGCGTATTATTCGTTCGAATCCTAATGTAGTTGCTATCAATAGTGCCCTGGAAGTAGATCTTACCGGTCAGGTATGTTCGGATTCCATTGGAGCGTATCACTATTCGGGTGTGGGTGGCCAAATGGATTTTATTCGGGGTGCTTCACTTTCTGAAAACGGGAAACCCATCATTGCTTTACGGTCCACCACAAAAAACGGCCAGTCCAAATTGGTTCCTTTCCTGAAGCAGGGGGCTGGGGTTGTTACCACAAGGGCTCACGTTCATTACGTGATTACGGAATACGGAGTCGCTTACTTGTACGGCAAGAATCTCCATCAACGCGCCCTGGAACTGGTAAAGATTGCACATCCGGATCACCGGGATGAGCTTGATGAGGAAGTGAGTAAGCGATTTGGAAGCAATAAATATTTTTTGGACCAATAAGTCAGACAGGACGCTGATCAGGACTAATTCTCCGGAAAACCATGTCTTTGATCACTGGCTGATGCCGGTGGGGTTTCTTTCAATGTAAATTGAGGAATCAACTACGCTCTGAGAATTCCTTCTCTTTAACCAGTCTTACGGACATAAAACCAAGAACAATAATTACCAGAATGATGGCAATCCAAATAAGTAACTGGTTGTCTAGGAAATGATCTGCCGACGCGAGTTCCATCCCTTTGAAAAGGGTTACGGTCTCAATTGAGAGCAACGCGGGCTCATCAGGTATCTTATCTTTGAAAAAAGCAAGGTCGTAGGTTGGGGATTTCAAGTCAGGATTTCCAATTTTAATGGTGTATCGTTCCCCCTTCTTTAACCAGGCAGTAAAAAATCGATTTAGTTGAAATGCTTTAATGGTGTCAATTTCAAGGGCAGGATTATCATTATTTTCAATGATCATCAAAAGTTCGGTCACCTTTTCTTCATACAAGTTGATCTCAGAAGGCTGTTTGGAGCTCAACTCGAAAAAATAAATTGGATCATAAAAGGACTCCATTTTTCCTTTCTTGACTTCTCTCTTTCTTTTTGTGCAGAGAGTAGCCTTTCTTAAAAAATAAGGTTGCCCTGTCATGGAGATTGTCAGTCTGTCGACAAGACGTGCAGTATCGAATATTATTTTTACAAATGTTCTTTTTAGTTCAGAACTATCGTAAGCCCTTATCCGGGGAGCGGGAATCGCTGAATAGTCTCCGGCTTCGGAATTAATCTCGTAGTATCCTGCGGTGAGAATATTTATGGGCGCGCTCAATGAATCTTCAATTTCTAACAAATAGAATGCATAGTTGCTTAGCGGAAAATCGACAATCTTAATCTCTGAGGTTTGGTTCCTGTTTGCGATGGAATTGAGAACAAAATGCTGTTTTAAAGCGTACCAATTCTTCCTGTCGTCACTTCCCAGCAGGGAAGCTTGCTTGGTTACCTCTGCATTTTTGATGGCCAGGCTGATGTTGTTGATGGGGGAAGCGTCCGGGTTGTGAAGCGTAAGCTGCGTGCAGCAATTCTTGATCTGCTTTTTCTCAACAATTTCATATTCCCTGAATTTTTCAGAGTGAAGTTCAGGGGCCTCTTTTTGAAACAAATAGGGGGTCTCCTTATTTTGATTATTAAAAATCCTTACGTTGGAAAATTGTGAATTGAAGAATGGACTTTCCTGGGGTGAAATTACTATTTTGTAGAATCCGTCCTCATCCACCGCAGGTAAGGATGCTTCGCCTACAAAGTCCTGGTTGAGTGCTTGAAACGAGAGATTTAAGAGAATCGATAAAACAAAAAGCTTCTTCATGATAACTTGTGCGGTTTGCTGATTTCTTGTACGGGCTCGTCATCCAGTAGAATCTTCTTCAGGCGCTGATACATGAAGGACACAACAAGTAACAAAATGCCAAGTGAAATGAAGGCTGCAATTTTTCCACCCTCTGAGATTCCCTTTATGTCTATGGTAAATAATTTCAGGATCGTGATCAGGAAAAGGGTGAGTGAAATGATTCGTAATTGCTTTCTTTTCGTTTTAAGCCCGATTGCAATTATGATGAATGAGGCAAGTCCCCACAAGATGGGATATCCGATTTTATGATTTTGAGCCAGTATTTGAGATTGAGATTCTATTGCTGCTCCTGAAATTAAAAGCACAAGGTGATCCAGCTCAACGCTCGCCAGAAAGACGAAGAAAAATACGTAAAACCAGGAATAGGCATGATGGGTTTTTAAATTGAATTCCGTTAGTGCGCGTATCTTCCCCAGACCAATTGCAGCGATCAGAATAATGAGGGCAATCAGCAGATAATGAAACAGGAATCCGGCCTCCTGTCCGCTCGCCATTAGATAATCATTTCTGCTGAAGATGATGTGGGTGTGATAATAAAACAGGTAGACCAACATAACCAACACACCCCAAAATGAAAATGCATCTCTAAGGTTTTGATTGTCGTTCCATTTTTTCTCTGCGAACAGTAATCCCAGTATAAAGATCATGTTGTAACAGCCAACAATTATGACTTGTGCTGAATAACCAATTACCTGAGCGTATGCAAGTTGGTAGTTAAGTTCAAGGTATTGAGACGTGTAGAGGAGAACAACGCCAGCCAGGATCAGAGATATTTTGTAAAATCTTACCCGCTCAGGGTTTTCCTGACTTTCATTTTTTAGAAGAAAAAAAGTTCCACCGATCGAACCTAACGCAAATATGCTGGTGATGTATGCCTTGTTTAGTAAAATAGCCAAGGTGAATTCGCCCGTATTTATGTAAAGATTTCCCCAGTCCATCAAAAGACTAATAAGCATCAGGATTAACACCACCACAGAGGCAAGCTTCATCAGACGCAAGCCTGATTTTTGCCCTAACCAAAGTAGTAAGACGGCTTCGGCAGCCCAGAAGAGGGTAATGTAATTTCCCTCCAGTTGAATCGGTGCGGCAAGGCTTATAAAAGTAAGAACAAGGCCAATGAGTAAGAAGACAAGATTTTTGTCAACGCGCGTATTTTTGAAAAGTGAATAGGCAAAAATGAAATTGAACACGCCCAAAAAGGCGGTGAACAGACCCTTGTAATCCTGACCCGTTTCGTTGTTAAGGATAAACATAACTGCTCCAAAATAGAAAAACGTGTTGCTCAGGAGTATGCTGAATTCAATTCCTTTGAAAGGAAGTCGCTCTTTAATGTTGTTCACAATATTCATTGCAAAAAAAACTAAATAGAATAAAGTGGAAAATAGCAGAGCCCCTGAAATCATTGAGATTTCTTGCCCATCAAACTTTGCGCCTAACCATGAACCAAAAAGCAGCACAGTCAGCAAGTAGCAAATGATATTTACAAGATTCCACTTCTTATAGTAAGCAAGCACAAGCATGCCTGAATCAAGAATGAGGATGTAAGTAAACAGTTCGACAAAATTACCTTCACCTGCACTCGCCATAAAGGGAGAAGCAAACCCACCAAGAATGGACAGGACTGCAAGTTCAATGCGGTTATAGCCTAAGGATAGTACAACAGCAAAGCTGGTGATTCCCAACATAAGGAAAAATGCCGAGGTCTGATTGAATATCCTGTATTCGTGAAAAGCGATGGCGATGGTTAAGTATAAAATAGCTATCCCTCCCCCGATAAGCACTGAGCTAAAGGCTACAAAATTCTTTCTGAGTCGATGAGCTATGGCCAGCAAAATACCCCCGCATAGAATTCCAATGAAGACTCGTCCAATTTCGTTAATCCAATTTTGATCAATGGCATATTTGACAAAGAAGCCAATTCCCAACACGAGGATTCCGATACCAATTTTATTGGCTAGATTTTCACCAATGAACTTTTCAATATCTGGATTGCGCTCAAAAAATCCAGGTCTACGAGGCTTGGGCTTTGATGGAATTATAGCACTGGGCCTATTGGCCGTTAGAGAAGGTGGAGGTAAAATAGGGGCAGGAGATGGCTTCACCAATTCGGGTTTTTCTTCAACTTCTTTCGGTCTGACTTCGACCGGTTTTTCAGCAGGCTTCTTGTGTTGATCAGCAATTTTTTCAAGGATAGATTTTTCCTCAGGTTTAGTCTCTTTTGTACTTGCTGTTTTTCTCGGCTCATCTCTCAGTATATCTATCTTCAGGTGAAGAGAATCTAACTTGGAAGAGAAATTATTCTTTACACTAACTACAAGAATTAAAATAACGATCAGAATAAGTAAAAGTACGGCCTCCATATTTTGATAAGGTTAAGTGTGCCTGCTGACTTCGAAGGCTACGAGTTTAATAATCAGGGCAAGATAGACAAAAAAAGATCTGGCATGCGCAATTTTAAAATATCACGTAATAAAGAAGTAAACGAAAAGCCTGTTTCGCGTTCATTAAACACTCACCCGGAATAGTTCAGCTAACTTTTCGACAGTAAACTCAATGTCTTCCATTTTTGTGAATTTGCTAAACGAAAAACGTACGGCTCCGCGTTTTGAACCCGGATAGAGTGTGTTTAGCACATGTGATCCCGTAGAAGCACCACTGGAGCAGGCGCTCCCTCCGGATGCAGAAATACCCGCCAGATCAAGATTAAACAGCAACATTTCGTTTTCTTCAGATTCAGGAAAACTAACATTAAGCACGGTATATAAGCTCTGATCAATGTCACCGGATGCACCGTTAAAGGTTACGCCCGGAATATTTGCCTTAAGCAATTCAATCATTCTTGCTTTCAAATTCTTGATGTATGCAATTTGTTGATCCAGTTCACGGTACGTGATTTCCATGGCTTTCGTGAGGCCCACAATTCCAAATGTATTTTCGGTGCCACCTCTTAAATTGCGCTCCTGGGTCCCCCCATGTATGAGTGGTTGAATTTTTTTGTCTTTGTTAATGTACATGAAGCCAATTCCTTTGGGGCCATGAAACTTATGAGCCGAGGCGGCCATCGCATGGATGTGAATTTTTCTTAAATCATGACGATAGTGACCTATCGACTGAACCGCGTCTGAATGAAAATAACCGCGGTAGGTATTGACCAGGGTGGCCACCCGCTCAATATCCAAAAGATTGCCTATCTCATTATTGGCGTGCATTAATGAAACGAGCGCGCCAGGATACCTTTTCAATAAATTCTCGAGGTCGTTATAATCCACATTTCCCTTTTCGTCAAGCGCTACCAGATGAAGGCTGATAGTGCCCTCATTGGCAAGTAATTCTAACGTTTGACCAACTGCATGATGCTCTATGGCGGATGAAATCGCATGCTTGATATTAAAAGTCCGAATGCTGCCAACGATAATTGCATTGTCGGCTTCGGTGCCTCCGGAAGTAAAAATTACTTCACCCGGTGTGCAATTCAATATCTCGGCTATTCTTTTTCTGCCCATTTCTATCGCGGATTTCACCTTTCGGCCATGGCTATGCGTTGAGGAAGGATTTCCGAAGTCATTTAGCATGAAAGACTTCATGGCTTCAAAAACTTCCGGATCAAGGGGAGTGGTGGCTGCATTATCGAGGTAGATACCCATTAGACTATAGATTTTGTGGAGGAGATCAAGTTGATGTCTTTAATAATTTGCTGGGCAAGGGAATCCGCTTTCACTTTAGTTTGAGATTCAGCATAGATTCGTATTATGGGTTCAGTATTGGATTTTCGGAGGTGAACCCATTCTTTTTCCTTTTCAAAATCAATTTTCACACCATCAATTGTGTTGACCTTTTCACTTGAATATTTTAAACCAATTAATTCGAGAATTTCATCAACATTTAATGCCGGCGTCAGTTCCATTTTATTCTTTGAAATAAAGTAGGAGGGATAGGAATTCCTCAGTTCCGACATCTTCTTGCCAGATTTCGCCAGGTGAGTAAGAAATAAAGCGATGCCAATCAATGCGTCACGTCCATAGTGAAAGTCCGGTACAATGATCCCCCCATTGCCTTCACCTCCGATCACGGCCTTCACTCTTTTCATTTCAGCCACTACATTAACTTCCCCCACGGCTGAGGCATGATACGTTCCGCCGTTGCCTTCAGTTACATCACGCAGCGCTCGGGTAGAAGAAAGATTGGAAACTGAATTTCCTTTTTTTCTTTGCATATAATAATCAGCTACGGCCACCAACGTGTATTCTTCGCCAAAAGCACTCCCATCTTCGCTGATAAGTGCCAGGCGGTCCACATCCGGGTCAACCACAATACCCAGATCGTACTTTCCCTTCTTTACTTTACGGCTAATCTCTTTTAAATGGGCTGGGAGTGGCTCCGGATTGTGAGGAAAAATACCCGTAGGGTCGCAATAAAGCTTTTTGATTTTTTTTACACCCAACTGATCCAAGAGCTCAGGTACGGCAATACCGCCGGTCGAATTAACCGCATCCACCACAATTTTGAATTTTGCTTTACGAATGGCCATCACATCAACAAACGGATGTTTTTTGATCATCCTGATGTGAGTACGGATGTAATCATCAGCGCGATTGTACTTACCCAACTTTTCAACCGGCGCAAATTCAAATTGTCCTGCGTCTGCTATCTCCAATATGGCAGCTCCGTCAGCTGCGGAGATGAACTCGCCTTTATCATTAAGAAGTTTTAACGCATTCCATTGTTTTGGATTATGGCTTGCGGTAAGGATGATGCCTCCCCCCGCTTTTTCAAGAGGGACCGCCAATTCCACGGTGGGCGTAGTGGAAAGCCCCAGGTCCAAAACATCCAGGCCCATTCCCTGAAGTGTTGCGCAAACGAGATTATTTATCATTTTGCCAGATACCCTGGCATCTCTTCCTACGATTACTTTTTTGCCTTTTTGCTGTATTACCCAGGCACCGTAGGCGGCCGTAAACTTCACCACATCCGGGGGTGTAAGACCATCACCGGGCTTTCCCCCAACGGTGCCTCTAATTCCGGAAATTGATTTAATTAATGTCACTTGAGTAGCTGGAAAATGAGAGTGCGAATTTAGGGACTATAGTTTAGAAACTACAAAATTCCAGTAAAATGCGATATCAGCCTGCTAGCCTATAAAAAGAGAATGATCTACTTTTTGCGATCTACTTCAGGGAATTCAGTTGCTTGTTGCTCTGGGCTTGGGCAAGCCTCCCCAGCGCTTAACGTTTTGCCACAATAACCACACGTCGTTCCTTCTTTCACCAACCATGGGCTTTGAGAAGCGCAGGTTCCCCTAAATTCACCACCTTTTAAAAAGAGGAGGCGCACTGACATTAGAACGAAGAATAATGCGATGAAACCTATTGAAAAAAGCAGAACAGTCATCTTTGTTAACTTTGTGCAAAAATACTCATCTATTTAACACCTGGTCAATTATTTAAGTTTAAAAAATATGAGAAACCCGCCTGTTGCCCCCGATGCTAACCGACAAGAAAAACTCAAGGCTTTTGACCGATTGTTGACTATCATGGATGAGTTGAGAGAAAACTGCCCCTGGGACAAAAAGCAAACCATGGAAAGTTTGCGACATCTTACCATAGAAGAAACTTACGAGTTGTCGGATTCAATCCTTGACTCAAATTTGGATGATATTAAGAAAGAGTTGGGTGACTTAATGTTGCACAATGTATTTTACGCCAGGATTGCAGCTGAAAAGAATGCATTTGACATCGCTGATGTATTGAATTCTATTTGCGACAAACTGATCGAACGTCATCCGCATGTGTATGGGGATGTAATTGCAGAGAATGAGGAAGTAGTGAAAGCCAATTGGGAAAAATTGAAATTGAAGCATGGAAATAAATCAGTGCTTGAAGGCGTTCCAAAATCTCTTCCTGCATTAGTTAAAGCGATCCGTATTCAGGACAAGGCAAGAGGGATTGGCTTTGACTGGGAAAGAAAAGAGCAGGTTTGGGAAAAAGTGGAGGAGGAAATGCAGGAATTCAAAGAGGAGTTTAATGCAATTGACCTTGAGAAAATTAATAAACAAAAAGCGACAGAGGAATTTGGCGACTTGCTATTTTCCTTGGTCAATTATTCCCGGTTCATTGATATCGATCCGGAGGCGGCATTGGAGCGAACCAATAAAAAATTCATCAAACGCTTTCAGTATTTAGAAACAGAATCTGTCAAAGATGGCAAGAAACTGGGAGAGATGAGTTTAGCGGAAATGGACACCTATTGGGAGCGTGCGAAGCTCAAAAAATGAGGCTTTTTATGAGTTGATAACTTGGTAGTCAAAACTATATATCATTGCTGAAAATTGGCGGTGGGTCAGAGCGCTCATGATAGGCCTGTTGTTTTCTGCTCATTCGCCACAAATCTTAAACTGACCATATCAGATGGCATTTTGGCTTTGCCTTGCACCATTAAAAAATTTAATAGTGGATTGGAAAACAGGGATAAAAGCGATAAGAAAGCTAAAAAAGTGCTCAAGCGAGATATCGTTGACCTGGGATTTTTGATAGATCAGGTAATTAATCTGCATAATAGGGGGCGAGATTAAAGTGGAATCTGCAAAAGGAAAAGGGTCAACCTTTACGGCGATCTTGAAAAAGTGATGGTAACGTATTAGTTATTTTTTATTCGCGTGGTATCGCCCCACTCAAAGTAATCGTCCACCTCCACCTCCAGCTCTTTCTTTTTCTTTTTGCCTTTTAGTTTAAAGGCCTCCTTGAGTTCAATCACTTCTTTTTTCAGGTCACTGACGATTTTCTTTTTTACCGCCTCCTGGTCAAGCGCTACTTTATAATCATCTGTAGTGCCGGTGATTTTTAAAAATACTTTAGACCGCCCAGTATGATCTTCTTCAATCGCGCCAAAGGCCTCGTCTGGATCAATTTTCCTTTGGCTACGCAAAGGGGCAATAACCCGATAGTCGATACGCTGATCGAAAGTATGCGTGCCGCTGATTTGAAGGTGGGTGACATTGCTGCTTACTTCCATAAGCGGGATGTAAATGATTTTGTTTTCTATATGAATATCATTCTTAAGATCAGCAAAACGCAAACGGTTTAACCCGTCATCATCCAGGTAACGATCCAATTTATGGAGTGGTTCAAAATTGTTAAGTTCTCCGTTTCTAATTGTGGTGCTGATGTTGGCCCTGAGTGTCTCCTGAAACATTTTCAGTTTTTCATTCAAAGTCATCTCTAACTCCACATCGGCAAAAGCCCGACCTCTCAGATGTTTGGCTTCGATGAAAGTCTGCTGAAAATTTTCAAACACATAAAATGCACTGTCCACGTGAATGCCACTCACTTTAAACGAACTGATCACATCGATGGCTTTGTTGTTCTTGGCATCCGCAATACCGTCCAGCGACAAGGAGCCGCCCATGGCTTTGAACTTAATGTTGCGGGCAACGGCCATTTGATTTTTGATTAGCAAATTACCGGTGATACCAGTAGGCTTGAATTTCTTATAGTGCATGGATTTTACATCACAATTGAAATTCAAATAAAGGTTAGGTGAAATACTAAAATTAAAATCGGATGAACCCTGTTGACCGAAACCAATTTCAAATAACTGATCCAGATCTATAAAATTAGATTTGAGATCCGTTTCAATACCAATGGTTTGGTTTTCGAAAAGCAGAAACGTGATGATGTTTTTAAAGAATCCGTTGAACTCAAAATCACTGTTCTCCAATTTTCCTTTCACATTGCTCAAGGCCAAATCATTGTTGGTGAATTGGAGCGCACCGGTCAGGTTTTCAAAGTGAACCTGCTGATCTCCATATTGAAAATCAATGTGCCGCATGTCGATTGCCCCATTGGCGGTGACTTGCTGGGCGGTTGATTTCTTTTTAAGTAAGTTGGTTTTTCCTTCAAAGGAAATATCAATTCCGATGTCCCCTGATAGATTATGTAAATAAGGTATAGGGTAAAAATTAGTGATAGAGGCGGCATCGAGATCTCCTTTAAAAACGAAATTGATAAACGGGTTTTCGAAATTCTGTATATGGAGATCAGTTTGAAAGGGCTTATCATTAAGCGTACCATTTACATTCTTTAAAGAGAGGACGGCATTTGAAAAATCAGTGGGAGAAGGACTGGCAAAGGATCCTTCCAGATTAGCCTTTTCAATGCGTGACTGATAGTTAGGGTGAAAGAGAGTAGTATTGGCGCAACCAAATCGAATAGAAATGGCCGGATCTACACGAGCGCTTATTTCTCCTTTCAGGATCATGTTGAAATAAACATCACCATCACTTTCGTATTTAGAAAGTCGCTCGTTAGCATCTTCTGGTAAGAGGGATAGCAGCGTTTGAATGTCCGTGTTTTTCCCGTCACAAGTAATGTCTATTAGATTCTTTTCTTTGAAGGCGTAGGATCCTGAAATTTCAAACCGCGATTGATGAAGCAACAGTTGAGAAGGATTTATTAACAAGTTCTTTTCAAGATCATTATAAATCAAATCGGCCCCCACATCAAATCGCTTCATTTTCAAAAAGGCACTTGACTTCACGCCAATTTGTTCCGTGGTCACGTCACCCTTGGCCATAATTTTATAGATGTCATTGGTAACCTGAATGGATGCCGTCAACTTTTCGCTGTTAAATGAATGGTCCTGATTACGGCTCATATCACGATAGCTAACTCTGGTGTCAATCAGTTTCACATTTCGAAGGTCGAATTGAATGGCGCCAGCATCGCCACCTTCCGATGGTTTCAGTATGGTATAGTTATTAACACCATCTGCAGAAATTTTCAGATTGGTCTCACTCTTGATGATTTGTAATCCCCGGACTGAGTATTTTCCCTGCCAAACTTCAATGGGGTTGAGGTAGAAAGAAATTTTTTCTGCAGTGAGGAGGGGATAGTTGCCCCGTTGACTGTCTTCAATATAGACGTCATTAATATTGATGGCCAGATTGGGGAAGTCCGCCCACAGCGAAATATCAATTTGACCAATCTTGACTGGCGTATTGAGGTTTTTATTGACTTCGGTTATGAATTGCTGAATGATTCGGTCTT
>DATCZR010000345.1:0-6216 GCA_036525835.1 Cyclobacteriaceae bacterium | reverse complement strand
GCTACCGACAGACAGACCGGAGACCTCATCTTATCGTTGGGTTCAAAATGTTTACCGATAGCCTAAACTTTAATGGCTACAACCAACCAGACATAGAGGAATGGATAAAAGGTCAAAATCAAAATCTTGAGTATGACCCTTTGAAGTACAACTTAAAATCAGGTACGCTCTTGATTCAACTTTTTGACAGGCGCCAAAATAGATCTATCTGGCAGGGTTATGCCACCACCTTATATGGAGGAATCGACTTTCAGAATCAGCGCCACCTAAAGAATGCCGTCATTTCAATCCTGGATAAATATCGGTTCTGGGCTGATGGGTTTGTAGAAGGTAAATACACCACCGTTGACAATGAATTAGACTAGCCCATTATCTTCTTAAAAGTGCCTTTCTATCTCGAAATGATTTAAAAACCGGTTTTTCGTTTTTAAAATTTATCCTACCTTTGCCGTCCCAAAAAGGGGTCTTTTGCCCGATGGTGTAACTGGCAACACGCTTGATTTTGATTCAAGAAAGTCTAGGTTCGAGCCCTAGTCGGGCAACAAAATCCCGGTTCTCCACAAAAGGGGCCGGGATTAAATTTTACAAGGTTCAATAATGGCAGTAAAAATTTTTTCCGGGCAAGCAAGCACCTATCTGGCTGAAAAAATAGCACATGCCTATGGTGAACCGTTGGGTGAGGTTAGATATCAGCAATTTAGTGACGGTGAAATGTCTCCATTTATTATGGAGTCTGTCCGCGGCCATGATGTTTTTATAGTTCAGTCAACCTTCGCTCCTGCTGATAACTTTATGGAGTTATTGCTGATGATCGATGCGGCCAAAAGAGCCAGTGCGGAGAATGTGAACGTCATCATCCCCTATTTTGGATATGCTCGTCAGGATAGAAAGGACAAACCAAGGGTATCTATTGCCGCTAAACTCATAGCCAATCTTTTGTCTGCTGCAGGAGCAAGCAGATTAATGACTTTTGACCTTCACGCAGACCAAATACAAGGCTTTTTTGACATTCCGGTGGATCACCTGGATGGTAATTATATCTTCGTTCCCTACCTTAAGTCAATCGGACTAGACAACATCATGTTTGCCTCTCCAGATGTTGGGGGAATTAAAAGGGCACGCAGTTTCGCCAAATTTTTTGATGCTGAACTAGCTGTCTGCGACAAGTATCGCAAAGAGGCAAACAAAGTTGAGTCAATGCGCCTTATCGGAGAAGTGGAAGGTAAAGATGTGGTATTGGTGGATGATCTGGTAGACACTGCAGGCACCATTTGTAAGGCCGCGGCCTTATTAAAGGAAAAAGGAGCCAAATCAGTTCGAGCAGTTTGTACCCACCCAGTGCTTTCTGGCAACGCCTATGAAACTATTGATAACTCAGTTTTGGAAGAAATCGTTGTCACCGATACCATTCCGCTGAAACAAAAATCAACAAAAATTAAAGTACTATCCGTATCAGACCTTTTTGCCAAAGCAATCAGAAAGATTCATGACCATGAATCAGTTAGTTCTTTATTCATTAGACTGTAACCAATTAACTTAACCAATAATTATTTATGAAAACTATCGAGGTTATAGGGTATAAAAGAGCAAATCTCGGCAAGACAGCTGCACAGCGTACCCGTGAGGAGGGCAATGTACCATGCGTATTATACGGTGGTAAAGAGCAAGTGCATTTTGTAGCCCCCATGATTTTATTTCGTGAGCTGGTGTATACCAACGATGCTCACTTTGTACACTTGAATATTGAAGGAGAAGAATGTCGCGCGATCCTGCAAGAGGTTCAATTTCATCCGGTAAGCGAGATTATTCTCCATGCCGATTTTCTACTCATCAGCGATGACAGGAAAATTAAAATGGATGTTCCTATTCGTCTGCAAGGTCAGGCTGCTGGTGTGTCCAAAGGTGGAACGCTAGTGCGCAAGAAGGCAACGCTTAAAGTTTATGGCTTTCCAAAAGACATGCCTGAGCATATTGATGTGGATGTAACGGAGCTTGATTTTCACCATGCGATAAAGGTGATGGATATGAAAATGCCAAATTTGGAATTCATGGATCCCAAGCGCTCACCTATTGCTGTAGTTGAGGTTCCGCGCGCCGCCAAGATGGCTGCTGAAGAAGAAGCCGCTGCTGCCGCTACAGCTGCTGCTCCTGCCGAAGGCGCTACAGGTGCTGCTACCGCTCCTGCTGCAGAAGCTGCTGAGCCTAAAAAGGATGCACCTAAAAAGTAAGCACTGCTAATTATACTTTAATCCCGTTCCGATTAACTTCGTGAACGGGATTTTTATTTTTACCCTAATACATGAAGTTTTTAATTGCTGGACTAGGAAACATTGGTGCTGAATATGAGTTGACTCGTCATAATGTCGGATTTCTCATTTTAGATCGATTAGCAGATAATAAGCGTTTCAACTTCGTCACTCAGCGATATGCTGACAAAGCAGAGTTTAAGTTTAAAGGCAAACAAATCCATTTGATAAAACCAAACACTTACATGAACCTAAGCGGAAAAGCAATTGCTTACTGGCTTCAGGAACTGAAAATACCCAAAGAAAACTTGTTGGTGGTAGTGGATGACATCGCACTGCCTTTCGGCACCCTCAGGATGAGATCAAAAGGAAGCGCTGCCGGACACAACGGACTTACCAATATTGAAGAACTTACCGGAGGACAAAATTATCCGCGGTTGCGGTTTGGGGTTGGTAATAATTTTAGCCGCGGCGGTCAGGTAGATTATGTGCTCAGCAATTTTAACCAGGAAGAGATTGAGGCACTTCCTGCCCTGATGGATAAAGCAGAAGAGATGATTCTATCTTTTTGCACCATAGGTGTAGACAGAACGATGACTCTTTATAATAGTTGAACGGTCGAAGGTCCATAGACTAACAAATCAGAAACGCTTCACTTCAACTAATCATCGATCCCGGAGACACGTTATCGGTGGGGCTAATTAGTTTTAACGACCCGTCTTTATCTTCCGCCATCAATATCATTCCCTGAGATTCTACACCCATTATTTTTCGTGGCGCCAAATTAACCAAAATGGTTACCTGCTTTCCAAGTACTTCTTCCGGTGTATAATGCTCTGCAATTCCGCTGAGCACAGTACGTGTATCCATACCAGTATCCACCTGTAGCTTCAATAATTTCTTGGATTTCTCCACTTTTTCGGCCGCAACCACCTTTCCAACACGCATGTCCATTTTGGAAAATTCATCAAAAGTGATTTCTGGTTTGGCTTGTTCAGCCGGCTGACTTTGTAATTCCATCTTCCTTCTATTTTCATTAAGTCGATTCACCTGAGCGGTGATCATCTCATCTTCAATTTTTTCAAACAATAAATCTGCAACTCCTAAAACATGACCTTCGCCTAGCAAGTCAATTGTTCCAGTATCATTCCATCCAAAGTCTTTTAGGTTCAATATTTTTTTAAGCCTTCGGGAGCTAAAAGGAAGGAATGGCTCTGACAATATCGCCAGGTTTGCCGCCACCTGCAGTGAAATATTCAATATGGTCGCCACCCGATTCATATCGGTTTTGGCCAATTTCCATGGTTCAGTATCCGCCAGGAATTTGTTACCCAATCTGGCTAAATCCATAAGGTAGGCAGTCGCTTCTCTGAAGCGATAGGATTCTATCGAGGTGCCAATTTTGGATGGGAACTGACTCAAGTTCTCCACAGTCTTTGTGTCAAATGGCTCTAGCTTACCGCGCGCAGGGATTTTACCATCAAAGTATTTATGGGTCAATACCATGGCCCTGTTCACAAAATTACCGAAGATCGCAACCAACTCATTATTATTCTTTGCCTGATAATCTTTCCAAGTGAACTCACTGTCTTTCGTTTCAGGTAGGTTGGTAAGCAATGCATATCGCAAAACATCTGGCTTGTCAGGAAAGTCTTCAATGTATTCGTGCATTTCTATCGACCACCCCCTGCTGGTTGACATTTTATCTCCTTCGAGGTTCATGAACTCGTTGGCCGGAACATTCTGTGGTACGATATACTGCCCAGAACTATGAAGCATAATCGGAAAAATGATGCAATGAAAAACAATATTGTCCTTGCCTATAAAGTGCACGAGTTTGGATTCCTGGTCCTGCCAGTAGGCCTTCCAATCTTCGGAATTTACTTTTCCAAATTCTCTTTGTGGGGTAGCATACTCTTTTTTTCCGGTTGCCAGTTCTTGAAATAATGCTCTGGTGGCAGAAATATATCCAATAGGTGCATCGAACCACACATATAAAACCTTTCCTTCGGCATCCGGCAACGGCACCTTGATGCCCCAATCAAGATCTCTGGTCATGGCACGTGATTGCAAACCGGCTTCTATCCAGGATTTGCATTGTCCGTAAACGTTTACCTTCCAATCATGCTTATGCTCTTTCAAGATCCACTGACGAAGCCATGTTTCATAATTTTCCAAGGGCAGATACCAATGCTTGGTAGATTTTAGCGTTGGCACATTTCCTGTGAGGGTAGATCTGGGATTAATTAAATCTTTTGGACTTAAAGAAGATCCGCATTTCTCACATTGATCACCATAGGCATTTGGATGTCCGCATTTCGGACAAGTACCGATTATATAACGATCTGCCAAAAATGTTTTGGCTTCGTTGTCATAATATTGCTCTGAAGTTTCTTCGTTTAGTAGACCCTTATTGAATAAGGTGAGAAAAAATTCCTGTGAAGTTTGATGGTGCAAGGGGTCACTGGTGCGATGGTAAACATCGAAAGAGATTCCAAGTTTATAGAGACAATCCCGAATCAGTACGTGGTACTTGTCAATAATTGCTTTGGAGGTGGTCTTTTCCTTAATCGCCTGATTGGGTATGGCCGTGCCATGCTCATCGCTGCCACATACAAACACCACATCTTTGTTATTTAACCTTAAGTAGCGTACATACACATCGGATGGAATGTAGGCCCCTGCCAGGTGTCCAATATGTTTTGGTCCGTTGGCGTACGGCAAGGCAGCGGTTACCGTATATCTCTTATTTTGCTTTTCTTTTCCCATTATGACTAAGCAGCCTTTTTTGCAAGTGCAAAGATGGCAATTGAAGGGAAAATTAGGTGACCTTTAGCACTTTTTGTTTCTGCTTTTCTCTCTTTAACTGTTCCTCTTTTCGTTTTTCAATGATGGGCTGTAGATCTTGAGGAAATTGTACTTTAAACGCAATATGTCCTTCTTTGGTCGTGTACAATGAAATAGATCCTCCAAGCTTGCGGGTTGCAAGTTTGGGCAAATAGAGTCCAATACACCCGCAGACAGTTCGCTCAGAGGCCCTGACAAATAATTCAAATATTTTATCTCTACTCCCTTCTTCAATACCAATTCCATATCCATCCCAGTAACAGTTATCCATTCTTGATCTTGACTGATATTCAATTTTACAAATGGGTATATTCTGCCCATATCATTGTGAACCTTAATAGCCTTATCGATCAGATTTTAGAGGATTATTTTCACCATAGCTTTATCTGAACGAAAACTCAGGTTGGTCGTAATGGAATAGCTGATGTCTATCTGCTGGGGTAAGTCTTTCTTACTCAATCAAGTATTTATTCAATGTTGATCTTAAAATCAACGGGCTCCGGTGTAAGCAATGAATGATTGATCTGATTGATGATAAATAGTCTGCTTAGAATTGCATTTAGTCTAACAGCAGAAGTGTCCAGCTTGCGGAGGCACTCAAGCACCTCTTTATTTTTTATATCCATCATGGCCACGTAGCATATTCCTTTCAAACTGGCCAACGGTCCTCTAATGTCGCGTGAGGTTTTATAGATGAAGTTATCCATCTCCTCATTTACTTCTATTAATGATTTATTGGTTTCTACCAGCTCCCGAGTCCGTTCTTTCACTTCAGTTTAAAGTATCAGGTTGGAATCACTGAGCAATTGATTCTGCTATTGGATGGTAGCTTTGGCCGCTGTAAGCTCCTGCACTATACATACCCAAGCGTCTTTTCAGTGTGTAAATGCTCGCAATAAAAAATACAAAAATGTCGGATTTCAGTAAATTTTTTCAAAAAATAGAACTTTTCTTACATGCACATAAGTAAGAATTCAAACTTTTTAGATGTAAATAGTCTGCGGCCTGTAAGAACATAAAAACCATTTGATGTCATGAAACGTAACTAGCCAGAAACAGTCATTAAAGGCCTGTTATCAACCTGAGCTTTTGTTAAGTTAGTGGAGATCACCAGCTTAAATAT
>DATCZR010000344.1:0-21962 GCA_036525835.1 Cyclobacteriaceae bacterium | reverse complement strand
GGGTTGGACTAACCTCTGGTATACCGGTTGTCGTGCCAACGGCACAGCCGGGTAGCCACGTTGGGAGTGGATAAGCGCTGAAAGCATCTAAGCGCGAACCCCACCTCGAGATGAGACTTCCATATAAGGGACGTCAGAGACGATGACGTTGATAGGCTGCAGGTGTAAAGACAGAGATGTCAAAGCTGAGCAGTACTAATTACCCAATAACTTCAGCGCATAAAATGTGTGCTCGATTACTACTATTCTTTCCTCATCATTGTCAACGATATTGTCCCGATAACTATCGGGAAACGTTCTTAGGGTGACTATAGCGGTGGGGATCACCTCTTCCCATTCCGAACAGAGAAGTTAAGACCACCTGCGCTGATGGTACTGCGGTAAAACGTGGGAGAGTAAGTCGTTGCCTTTTTTTTATTTATCTGCCTAAAAAACAGACTCAAAAGCCCCGTAGAAATACGGGGCTTTTTTGTTTTGTCATTATCCCGTGTTGAGCGATGACTTAAAGTGTAGGTATAAGTTGTATCTTTTTACCCTACACTAATCCGCGAGAAGCTATCTTCACTTAAGTAGTTTCGTGCAAGATCGGTTAGCTCTTGGTTTGTAATATGATCCATATTACTAATCAAATTTTGATAATATTCATCCGTAAGCTCATTTAATTCAATGTTTTTGACCTTACCCATGATAGAAAATGGACTAGCCATTTCACCCTGAAGGCTCCCTATGAAATGTCTTTTCGCTAGTTCCAATTCATCAGCATTGATTACTGTTTGAAGTAATTTGATTTCTTTAAGTATTTCATCAATTGCCAAATCTCGATTCTCCCTATTCACATCTGTGCCAATTAAAAACAAACTCTCATTCTTGAAAGAAGAAATCGATGAAGATATACCGTAGGTTAACCCTTTTTCTTCCCTTAAGTTTTTCATTAGTCTAGAGCCGAAGTATCCGCCCAAGTAATAATTAAGAAGTAATAAACCTGGATAGTCTTGGTGATTTCTTTGTAGTGTATGCTTTCCAAATCTGATTGAGGTTTGTACACTCCCTGTTTTTGTTATGTAATCAGGAGCGCGTTGTTGATCTGGGACTGTATAGGATGGCACGTTTGAATTGGCGATTCCTAACTCATTAATTTTATGGGTTAACTCTTCATAATCTAGTTTGTTTACCTTTCCCAGAATAAACGCATGCGAGGGTTTCATTCGAGATGTAAAAAAATCAACCAGATCAGATGTGGAAATGTTTTCAACATCTGGAATTTCAGTTGATTTGCCGTAAGGATGAACATTTCCAAAAACCCTTTGACGAATCAGCTTAGAGGCCAGATAACTTGTTTTCTCATTTTTCACTCGTAAACCCTGAATGAAGTGTTCTTTAAGTTGGGTCAGTTCTGATTCACTGTACGCTGGGGAGGTGAGTATTTCAAATAGAACCGGAATTAATAAATGAATATGCTTGCTTAAAGCATAAAGGGAAACAGTAGTAAAATCGAAATTACTAGCTAGTTCAATATGGGCGCCATATCGATCGAAAATTTCCGCAATCTCTCTGGATGACATTGACATCGTGCCCTTATCAAGCATGTGTACTGTAAAATGAGAAACTTCAGGTTTTGTCTCAAACCATCTTCCGGCTTCAAAAACCAATTCTATTTTAGCTAGTTCCTGATGTATAGTATCAAGGTGTATAACTTTTACGCCATTGATCAGTGTAGTATTTGAAGCTTGAGGTAATTGAAAGGAATTCGATTTTACAAAAGCAGGAGGATGCGTTCTGTCAAGCATCTATTATCGATCAGTCACAGACTCTTCGCCTTGTACATTGTTATCAAAGTACATCATTATGGTAAAGCGAATGGTTTCAGCCAGTGCATTTTCTCTTTTGTTGGTAGGTACCAAATAGGCGATATCAATTCCAAATTTTTGAATTTTTGCACCAATACCAGCTGTTAGGTATTTTCTATTGCCCTTGTCTTTGGCTTCAAGAAAATATCCAAGACGACCTGCAAAGGTTTCGTTGTACCAATATTCTACGCCTGATGAAAGCGAGAATTCTCTCATCTCTTCACTGAACCCACCCGAAGCATCACCGAAAGATCCAAAGATTCCGCTCAATAATGCTTTGTTCTGGCTATCTGGTGTCGGGCTTGGCACTAATAATTTATTCACATCCAAAGCAAATGTCAAGCTATTGAATGCATCTAGTTCAGTTTTATACGCTCCGCCTAATCTTAAATTAGTAGGAATGAAGTCTTTATTATTAGCATCTGAATATGAGATTTTTGCACCAATATTCGTGATGGTAGCACCAAGTGATAATGATGAATTGCTAGAGACTAAAGGCTTAGTATAGTATACACCAACATCTACTGCCACTGAGTTCCCTGGCCTTGCGTCTACACCCCCGGATGAAAAGGCACCTGTTAAATTTGAGTGTATATATCTAAGGGCACCACCAATGCTTAATTGCTCGGTCAATAGTCTTGAATAAGTTACATCAAAAGCAAACTCTCTAGGATTAAAACGACCTAGGATATTATTTACTCCGGGACCATTGTTAAACTGTATTTCCCCCAGATCAAAATATTTCATGGAGGCTGCAACTGCTTGCTCTCTGGTAATCTTGTAAAAGCCAGTGAGGTAGAAAATGGACATATCATTGATGATCTTGCCCAGCCATGGGGTATAAGATCCTGATACGCCATAGCTTTTGTCAATAAATGCCAATTTAGCAGAGTTCCAGTAGGCAGAATTGGCATCTGGAGAGGTGGCAACCCCAGCGTCACCCATACCAGCGGCACGAGAATCGGGAGTAATGGTCAGGAACGGGACAGCGGTGGTTATTACCTTTCTTGTGCTATCCTGACCAATCAGATTGGCCTGAGAAAACCCAGAAAACGGGATACCGAATGATAAAAGGAGTAGGATTGCAATCCTTAACTTATTCATAGTCAAGTTCTAAGCTCTAAAGATAATCAATTCAGAATAATTAGTTTGGAAATACGCTCATTTTTCGAGCCATCCAATAGTGAACGAACGCGTACCCTTAAAAGGTATACGCCATTACTTAATTTTGTTCCCGAGGTATTAGTGCCATTCCACTCGGGCAAGGTAACCATATATTGACTTGAGGTAATGTGATAATCCATAATGCTAACAGGTTGCCCCGTCATATCGACAATGGAGGCAAAAACCTCCAAATCGTCTCCTGCTCGATTATGAGCAAATTGAATAGTGGTAAATTCAGAAAATGGATTGGGATAATTAATCAGGTCTTCAATCACAATTTGATTTCCGTTAGTTACCATAAAATCTATTGTGGCTGATGCGGGATTGTTATAAACATCCCAGGCTTTGAGTTCAATGGTGTGTTTACCCGACTCTAATTTATCAAGTGGAAATGTGAGTGTGCCACTGCTAAACTTATCGATGTCGGCAATAAAGTAATCACCTACCTCAAAGGTTTGATCATTATCGAGAATAACAGTTAGACTATTCCCAATTCCATAGTTGGCAATATTAATACCGCTATTGTCTGATAGGATGGCAACTAATTGAGTCATTGATGAAACAATTCCACCATTGATAAATGTTGTGTCGCCTAAAAATAGTTTTATGGAAGGAGGAGTCTTGTCACTGCCATCATCCGTTTCACTCTCTCCAATCTTGAAACTGGTATAGCCACCAATTGCATCTTTATTGTTATTATTATTTTTGGCGTAAAGACTAAGCTTTCCTACACCAACCTGGTAGGCGATATTCTTCGGAAGAATAAACTCCATTTGAAAATTTCCATTGGTGATAGTTGACACTCCTCTGAATAAAGTATTGCTTCTATTTTTATAAGTGAATATAGGATTTTCATCACCCAGGGTGTTAAATGAAAATTCCTTGTCTTTCAGGGTTGCGTTTAAAATGCCATTGAAATTTTCGTCCTTTATTCCATTTGTAAAAATTTCACCTTCTATAATTACTCTTGATAATGCTTTAAGGGTATCAGATCCATTTGATGTTGAAATTTTCGTTGCAATAACTTCATTATTGGCCATCGCCAATTTCATGGATGGGTCACCCAGTAATGAAAAATTTCTATTTGAAACTCCGTTTATACTATTGTTTTTTGTGTCTCTGAAAATTGAGCCCAAGTCTCTGAATGATCCATTTTGTTTAATAAACAGAGCTTCATAAAATGCTTTATTTAGAAATGAGTTCGTTGACGCATTTACCGGACGAGCCGCGGTAACCAGACCGATGGTTCCTCCGTCTGTTTTTATTAAAGCCAGTTCGCTACTTGATATCTGACTCGGGTCATCATGTCTGCCAAATTCGCAAGTAGCAGTTACCAAAAGTGGAAATGAATTTTTATTACTCCACTCATCTATTAATTCTTCGTCAAGTATTCTTTCTTGTAGCCAAATTTTTTCTGAACCATGCCCCGTAAAATTTACAATCAGGGTTCCTTTATTTAAGGCTTTCAACAATGCATTACGTGCATCTGGAGATACCTGACCGCTTGGTCTTGAGATTTGAGGAAAGGCATCGAGATAGATTTTTTGGGTATTGAATTGGGTGTATCCGGCATCTATATCTTTAGCCAATTTGTCGGCATCACTTTGATGTAAATTGAAGTCGCCATCATCTGCAACAAATAGAATTTCTTTCCTCCACGGATCAAATGCTTTTGGGTTGACATCATAACTAATGAGTTTATCAACGACTGCTTTAGCCTCTTGTAATGACTTAACAGGCAGTCGACCCACTCCGATATCCAAAGTGTGATCCCCCGAAGAGCTTTCAATCCAATCTCCTTCATCTATTTCAAAAAAAGTAAAATAGTCATCTGAGGAATAGGTTTCCAGCGGGGATAGAGAGTTTCTTGATTCATAGGTGGGAACAAAGTTGGTGTTCTTGCTAATTCTGTTTTTAAAATCGTAAGAACATCTTCCAAAAAGAAGAATATTATTAAGTCCATTATTATATAACTCTTTAGCAAAATCTCTAATGGCAGTTGGATCCTGCTTTCCACCGGAGTAATCGTTGTAAATTTCTTCCGTTGTTACAACGAGAACACTAAGCCCATTAAATGACTGGCGATGATTGGCTAACCGGTCTGCTTCAATTTTAAAATCCGGATGGGTTACAATAAGTAGGTCGGGATTTAAGCCATTGTGTAAATTTTGAGTGACTACTACATTTTCAAAAATAGGCGACCTAAAATTATTACCAGAAGAGACCAAAAATGATTTTAATTGATCTGTGGTGGTGGAAAAAACTCCTTTTGAATTGTTTAATTGAAATAACTGATTCCCTACATTAAATGGATCAGTCACCTCCCATAAAATTGAATTAGAACTTAGGGACTCAATTTCAAAAGTGCTTGTTGTGTTTGTCAGACTCGATGCAGATCTAAACTGTGTTTGGTTTCCAAAGAGCTGGAGATTTCTTTCGACATTGATTAATATAAAGTCAAGATACCCTATAGATCTTCCAGATGATCCTTTGGTGTATTGATATGTAAATGTTTGTGTTTTTATAGTGCTGGCATTTACGGACGATGCATTAAACGCAATGGTGTCAACGACCTGGCGACCCTTTATGCCATATTGTGTGTTGGCAATGGCGTTTACAGGTTGCGTTAAAACGAGATTATTGTTTATCGACAATTGAAAAGAAGCTGGACTAAAACTTTGTGCCATTACCTGTGAGACAATTTTTATTGTAGAGTTGCTGACAACGCCCTCAATATCAAATTTGAATGAATGCTCTGTGGTCAAATCGAATTGTTCTCCAAACCATTCTCTACCTGACTTCAATTCATTATATTTTTCCTTTTCATAGAAAACACAATCGTTAAATGTGTTGATAACGGGATGCGTGCCTCCCAGATTTTGATTGTCTTCAATTCGCTTTCCAGGCTGGCTTGAAACGGTTAAAAAATAAAAATTCTTATCGGAATACAGATTGTTCTCATAATGAAAAATACCCTTTTGTACATCAAAGAAGTAGGCATCGGGATTTTGACCAAAAAACAATATGTAGTCAGTTGCATTAAAAACCCCATCACTTTCACCTACAACTTTGATACTTATCTCCTTGAGTTTGTTTGTGCGAGGAGCATTATTAGCCTGGGGCAGCATCCCTGTTCCGTTGCAGTATATGCTTATGTTCCTGGGATCTATACTTGCAGGGTCAAAACCTGCCGACCTTAGTTGATTAAAATCAATTTTATAGATACCATTTTCGGTAACTGAAAATTTGGACCATTTACCGGATCTCAATGGGGACAATTCTTGGGCGTCCACTATAACCGCCAGGGTTAAAATGCAAATACATCCCAGTATTGACCATTTTGAGGCAAGCACAATATTCTAATTGATTAATCTATTTCTTAGAGAATACTTTCTCAAACAACGAAATAAGTATATAAAGTATTATAGTAAGAGGAATGCCCTCAGCTTGTTTCCAAATAAGTAATAATACGGCCAGTCCGATAAAGGTAAACCTTAACTTATTATCGGTCCACGTGAAATTTTTGAACTTTAGCGCAAATAGTCTTAAGGGGCTAACAAGTAAGAGAGAGGATGATATGGTGATAATTAATAAACCGGTTTGAGATGATGTAACAAGGTTTAATTGGGGCTTCAGAAAAACCAATCCCGTAATAAATAAAGCGTTGGCAGGGGTGGGTAATCCTACAAAGGCATCTTCTTGATTTTCGTCAGTGTTGAATTTGGCCAGACGCAATGCGGAAAAAACCGCAATGAGAAATGCGATATAAGGAACATAGCTTTCAGGGGATTCAGTTTCTAGCCATGTGAACATGGTGATCGCAGGGAGTATTCCGAAACTAACCATGTCTGCCAGAGAATCCAGTTCCTTTCCAATGGGTGAGGAAACTTTTAATGCCCGTGCTGAAAACCCATCGAAGAAATCAAAAACGCAAGCTGCCCACACTAGATAAGCTGGGGCGTACAATGGAAATTGTCGGGCCAGCAATATGCCCAAGCAACCACAGAGCAGATTGCCAAGTGTCAGCATGTTGGGTACGTGTCTGGTCAATGCGGTCATCAGGTACTTAATGCGCAAAAAGGGTTGGTAACTTTTTCTATACCTATGGTAGTGGGGTCGCCATGGCCACTGTAAACGATTACTTCATCAGGCAGGATAAATAATTTTTGCTGGATGCTTTCAATTAACGTATCCATATCTCCTCCGGGCAGGTCGGTTCTTCCAATGCTATCTTTAAAAAGGACATCTCCACTAATCAATATTTTTTGTTCCGGATTGTAAAACCCTAAATGTCCGGGAGAATGTCCAGGTAGAAACAACACATCAAATTGACTATTGCCCCAGGTTACTTCATTTTTTTCGCTGATGAATCTATCTGGAATAACTTCTTTATACCTGTTGAATCCATAATTTGGGGCATAGGATTTTACAGCTCTTAGTAATCCCTCTTCTAGCTTATGAGCAAGAAAGGGGACATTATATTTTCTTTTCACAAAATCATTTCCCAATACGTGATCAATGTGACAATGCGTATTTAGTATAAGGGACACATCCAAATGGAAAGACTTGATAAATTCATCTAACTCCTCCTGCTCATGAACTTCATAACACCCGGGGTCAATGATCAAGGTTTTCTTTGTTTCGTCATAGACAACGTAGGTGTTTTCGCTGAACGCATTGAATGTAAATGATTTTACGGTGATCATAGATTGCTGTTCTGACACAAAGTTACCACCTAATGTCTAAATATGGATAAACAGGAAGCTTTAGTTGAACTTAGATTCACAAATATTTTAGGAGACGAGAAAATTTATCCGAAATTTATCCACTTAATCAATTCAGTTGATAAAAAAAGTAGATTATATCATAGTCGGTTTTGGCCTTGCTGGAGCTTGTCTGGCCGTGCAACTCATGCGCAGGGGTAAACAAATTGCCGTATTTGATACTCCAGATCAGAATAGGGCTTCTGCTGTGGCGGCCGGAATATTTAATCCCATTACAGGAAAAAGAATAGTTAAGACATGGAAAGCAGATGAGATGTTTAGGTACCTGCACTCCTTTTACAAATCTGTGGAAGATGAAATAGGTGAAAAATTTTATTACCCAAGGGAACTATACACACCTTTTCGTTCAATTGACGAACAAAATGAGTGGATGGGCAAAAGTGCTGATCCTTATTTTTCAAACTATGTGCTCAGTGTAACCACCAGGTCAACCTATGGAGATCAAGTGACCGATCCACTGGGTGGAATTCTATTGGCAAATTGTGGCTACATCAATACAAATGTTTTTGTTTATAGCATAAGGAAAATGGTTAAGGCAAGTCATTACTACGCTGAAGAAGAATTGGATGAAAATAATCTCAAAATTGAAAGTGGGAAGATATCATATCAATTACTGTCAGCTCAAAAAATTATCTTCTGCACGGGTATTCATCAGTTGAAAAGTAGATTATTCAAAGGGCTGCCGTTAAAGCCATTGAAAGGGGAAGTGATTACCATTAAAACCTCTGCTCCTTTGAACCGGATATATAATAGAGGTGTTTACGTAATTGAATCTGGTGATATGGAATATAAGGTAGGGGCCACTTATAATTTGGTTAGTCCGGAGGATGGAGTAACAGATGATGGTAGAGCAGAGCTCATGCAAAAGGTATCCGACTTTTTGAATGTTGATTTTAAAGTCACTCACCAAGATTGGGGTATCAGGCCTTCTACTATCGACAGGCGACCTCTACTGGGAAATCATCCTCAATATGAAAGCGTGGTAATTTTTAATGGACTGGGAACAAAAGGTGTAAGCCTGGCTCCGTATTTTTCAGATCAGCTAACCAAATGGCTTATTGACGGAGCAAATTTGGATAGAGAGGTAAATATTAGTCGCGTTAAAGCGTTATATTCGAATTCCGATTAGGGCACCATTTACCAAGCAATCAGCAAGTTAATAAGGATCGGCAGTACGGGATGACTATAGGGGAATTTAAAATTCGAAATAATATTAAAGCTAGTACCAACTTCATCAAAAAGGGCTGCCTTTTTGTTGCCTTTATGGTAATGGCGTTGGTTTGCCAAGTGTCGATTGCACAGCAGGCACGAGAAAGTTTTGGCAAGAATCGGATTCAGTATAAGCAGTTTGACTGGCAATATCTTTCATCAGAGAATTTTGACGTCTATTATTATGATAACCGAAGAAAAGTTGCCAACGAAGCAATTCAATATTTGGAAGGAGAATTTGACCGCATTACCGACCTAATAGGTTATCCTCCTTACTTAAAGACAAAAGTATTTCTCTACAACTCCATCAGTGATTTACAACAGAGTAATATTGGGCTCAACCACACCGCTTTCAACGTAGGCGGTGAAACTGAATTTGTAAAACCGTATGTCGAAATCGCCCATCCTGGTACGGTGGATCAATTTAAGGAGCAACTTATTTTTAAAATGACCGAACTGATGGTCAATGAAATGATGTTTGGCGGAAGCCTAAAAGACATGTTTCAGAATGCAGTGCTATTGAATCTGCCGGAGTGGTTTATCAGAGGAGCATCCAGCTATGCTTCGAAAGGATGGAATGCTGAAATGGATGACTACATCCGACAATTGGTTAGAACCAAGAAGATAAACAAAGCATTGAAGTTGACTGGGGATGAGGCTGAATTGGTTGGTCAATCGGTTTGGAACTATATCGTTGAAAGATATGGGCAAAGCAGCATTTCAAATATCCTCAACTATACAAGAGTAATCAGAAATGAACAAAAAAGTGTGTTGATTACATTAGGAATAAGTTTTAAGCAGCTTATCAGTGATTGGAAAAAATACTACACTGATATGGAGGAAAAAGTAAATCAGAGTTACATAGCTCCTCAGGATTCTGCGAGATTGCGCAAGAATCATAGTAGAACCGCCACTTTTACAACTGTAAAAATCAGTCCTGATGGAAAGAATATTGCATACGCAGAAAATGATCGGGGACGTTTTGTTGTAAAAATCAAATCATTAGAAAACAATAAGGAAATCACCATCCTTACTAGTGGCAACAAAGTGTTCAGACAAGAAGTTGATCGAAATGTGCCGCTCATCAGCTGGGCTGATAAAAATACATTGGGCGTAATCGGAGTTCGATATGGGGAGTATGTTTTTTGGCTGTACGACTTGACCACCAAAAGTAAGCTGCCACGGGAGCTTGATCGATTTAGCAACATTAGGAGTTTTGATTTTTCTGGAAACGGCAGACTTGCCATACTCAGCGCTGATTTTGAAGGACAAAATGATTTGTTCTTGATTAGCAGCAGAAGAGATCGGACTCGTAGATTGACCAATGACCTTTACGATGATTTTGACCCTACCTTCATTCCTAATTCTAATTCGATTGTCTTCAGTTCCAATAGGAACAATGATACAACTAACACCATTGTGAAGGGAATTAAAAGTATTCCTACGAATTACGATTTGTATCAATACGACCTTGATACCACAACTAACGTAGTGCATAGGTTAACCAATACACTTAGTAAAGACTACTATCCATTGGCATTGAATAATGATCAAATTTATTACCTCAGTGATCAGCGGGGCATTGTAAACATCTTTAAGTATGAAATTAGTACGAGCATTTATTCGCAGGTTACTAATTATAATGCCAGTATAAAGGAGTACGATATAGATTTTAATAATCGAGCCCTGGCAACTGTAATGGACAAAGAGCTAAAAGAGGACATATTCCTCACACGTCCATTTAACCTGAACCGACAGGTTTTTACGCCTACCACCAGGCGCAAGGAAGTTCAACAAGCCAAGGCTATCATTGAAAGGAGAAAACAGGAGGCACCTCAAAAAGGAATTTCGATTAAGGAATTAATCAATTCTCGTTTGCGTGAAAAAACCGATTCAGCCAATCAAGCTGTTACCAAGCCAGATACTTTGAAACAGAAGATGCATCCGGATTCAGTAGATACGGATAATTATGTATTTGAAGATGAAGTCACTGTATCTCCCCAGCCAGTTGACACCATCAGTGCCAAGAGCAATGAAATTGATGTAGTGCTGGACGAGATAATAAATACAGATGATTACGAATTTGAAGATGATGCGGTAAAGTTGAACGAGCCTTCTGAAACTTTTCTCAACCGTTATATGAAAGCGCGAGAGACCACTCGCATTAGAGGGCCTTTCCCGTATGAGCCGAAGTTCACCTATGAAAATGTGATTACCAATTTTGTCATTGACCCATTGCGAGGTTTTAGTGTAAAGCTGGAAACACAAATGAATGACATGCTTGAGAATTATCGCTTCTTCGGTGGCATTCAGACTGCCTTTGACTGGAAAAGCGGAGATGTTTATGGGGAGATTCAATATTTGCCGCACCGTGTTGACTACAGTGCCAGGATAGATCGCAAAGTAATTTTCTGGGACGGAGCGACAAATCAGCAAAAATATACCTGGCAAAAGGTTGAAATTGGAGCTTCGCTCCCATTGACTGTTCGAACGCGCATCACGCTAAAACCATTTTTAGGATACACCCGCTATGTAGATCGAGGAAGCGATTCCTCTCCGGGTGCGCCACCTGTATTTCTTCCGTCTACAGAACAATTTTATATAGGTTCTAAAATCGAGTTGGTCTATGACAATAGTTTAACAACAGGTTTGAATATTATTGAAGGTACACGCGGTAAAGTCAATTTTACTCATTACGAGGGAATAGGAAGCAAGCAGGCAAGTTTTTCACAGGTTGCAGTCGATGTAAGACATTATCAACCCATTTATAAGGAGATTGTCTTTGCTGCTAGAGGCTTTACCGGAACATTTTTTGGCAATTCACCTAAGTCCTACACGCTGGGCGGCATGGATAACTGGTTTGGAAATCGCACCAATAAGCAGGGAACTGGGAATCCTTTGGCAAACGGCGAAGGATATAATAATAACTTGATTTTTTCAGAATTTGCTACAAGCCTTCGTGGATTTAATTATGCCACTCAGTATGGGCATAGTGTGGCATTGGCGAACGCAGAGTTGAGGGTACCCTTGATCCGAGCGCTGTCAAGCGGCCCGATTACTTCCAACTTTTTTCGCAACATGCAACTTACCGCGTTTTATGATATTGGTACCAGCTGGACCGGAAAGCCTCCCATTAATTCCAATACCAGTACGCAGACGCGAGTTGTGGAAGGTGGTCCTTTCAAGGCAGAGATCAAGGATTTTCTCAATCCCTGGCTATATAGTTATGGCTTTGGTTTCCGTAGCATGATGCTAGGGTACTACATGAAATTTGATTTGGCGTGGCCTGTCGAGAATTATCAAGTGAAAGACCCACGCATATTTGTTACCTTGGGGTTTGATTTCTAATAACCCACAGGACAATATCTGACATGATTAAATCAATGACCGGCTTTGGCCAAGCCACCTCTTCCGTTGGAGATCTTTCAATTACCGTGGAAATAAAAAGTCTGAATTCAAAATTCATGGATTTGAGCGTTCGGCTACCTCGATTGTACGTTGAAAAAGAGCTTGAAGTTCGAAATTTAGTTAGTGATCAGTTGGAACGAGGTAAGATTTCTGTATCCATAGATTGTAATCGTAGTGGGAAGGCCCAGGTACAGCAGCGTTATAATGAAGAACTTTTTATTGCCTACTACACCCAGTTGAAAAGGTTGGCGGATCGGGCGATGGCTCCTTACGAAAATCTCTTTCAACTTGCGCTGAATTCTCCAGATGTAATTGAGAACAATGCCAAAGAGGAAATTAATCCTGAAGATTGGGGGGCGATCAATGAATGTATTCAACAGGCACTAAACAATTGTGAGGAATTTAGAAAAGCGGAAGGTGGCACTTTACAATCGAAACTTGAGTCTTATTGTGAGTCCATTGAATCGGCACTGGCTATCGTTGAATCATTGGATCCGAAAAGAATTGAGAAGGTGAGGAGTAGAATTAAAGACAGGGTAGAAGATTTTTTTGGTGAAGAAGGATTTGATCAAAATAGATTGGAGCAGGAGATCATTTTCTATATCGAAAAACTTGACATTCATGAAGAGCGAGTACGATTAAAAACACATCTCGACTATTTCCAACAAGTTTTGAAAAGCAATGTGAGCAATGGAAAGAAGCTCGGATTTATATCTCAGGAGATTGGAAGGGAGATCAACACCATAGGCAGCAAGGCGAATGATGCCGAAATTCAAAAGCATGTAGTGATGATGAAGGAGGAATTAGAAAAAATTAAAGAGCAATTAAGCAATGTGCTTTAATTGACAGTAACGTTTTCAGTCTCAATCTTACTCAATTCAATCAGTTCACCATTTTTATAAAGTTCTTCAGCCTGATCAACGGTAAGTGAGTTGTCACTTGGTTTGTAATTAATATAGTCCTGAATCCTAATTCCGTTGATTACCCTGGCGTTGTATGCTTCCCGGAATCTAAAGCTGATCTCATCACTCTCAGCAAAAGAATAGGCCATATAATCAACCGCGAAGTTTTGCTGGTTGATCCAATACAAAAACACGTCTTCATGATCTTCTCCTCCACCAACAGCGTTGAAAGTGACTTGAATTACAAAGTAAGCTTTGTCTTCGATCACTGTTTCTCCCCGAAAGGTTTTGATTACGGCTGCATCATTGAGACCATATGGGAGTAGGGCAAAATAGATAACGGAGTTGATGGAAGAGGTGTACTTAACGGCCATCGTATCTGCCACAGTAGCCTCTTCATCGGTAATCTTTCTTTGAAAGCCTTCATTGGATACTTTATCGTGGACGGTGCCCAGGGAATCATCGAAAATTCTTTCATAAGAAAATAACCCTCCCTTTCTTCTGGCCACATAGTGCCTTCCCCTAAAATCAAATTCAATTACGGAGTTTAGGTATTTTTCGCCTCCTGCAAACGAAATGGCTTTATCTACAATTTGCTGAGGGTCGTTCAACTTGGAATTGCAGCCGAGAAATAGAATAACAAGGGAAAAAATTAAAAACAACGTTCGATTAAATTTCATGCCGATACTTTAAAGAGGCTATTAAACTATTGAAACCGATTTTGAAGGCGGAAAGTTTGTTAGGGGGACGAAAAAAATGTCAAATCAGTTTTGAAAGAGTAGCAATATAGCGTTCGGGTACCTCACCGGCTGTGGCGGCCTTATAATCATTGTAACTGCAAGGAACAATACTGGCGCGTGCATATCTATCATTTGTTCGATGATGGTTAACTTCCATCCACCATTTTTCAGTGAATTTACTTTTATAGAAAGTCAAAAGTTCAGGCTCTACGGGCATAGAGACTGTATACTTTAGAAAATCATTGTTCTTGAAATTTGGTTCGTCCTTTCTATGATAGAATCCTTCAATGAAATACCAGATCATGGTAGCAATTACAGAGGCAGTTTTTTTTCGCTCATCATCTTTTTCAGGATTGTATTCGTAAAATCCAATTGAGCTCAACTTCTCGTTGGTACCGGCATACCAGCAAATCTGACATGCCTCTTCGCCTGTAAGGCCAAAAGGTTGCGCATTGCTATTTCCAGGAGCATCGGCAGACTTGATAGCAGTAGTATCAAACGATACCATATCTGCGTTGCGTATAGCAGGTTCCATATCGGCCATGTTGGTACGTAAATGTCCAACCCGGTAGGCTTCAAAGTATAACTTTTCTAATACGGCAACAGACAACGGATCAATTAGATAGGTTTGGTGGGCTAAATGAGTGTACCCAAACAAATAATTAGGTTCGTGTAGGAGTATTTTGTTGATATGTGTATTGGCTGCAGGTTTTTCTTTGGTGTCATGCAGGTCGAGAAATGCATCTACATTGAGCAGACTAACCAGTTTATCCAAGTCTTCATATCCCTTGTATTGTCCGTAGTCAAGATCATGAGATCCTCCCAGTAAGATGGGAAGCACATTATTTTCTAACAGAATTCGGCAAACTTCACTGATGCGGATGTATGTCTCGTCCAGATCAATTCCTGGATTGAGATTTCCAAGATCAACAATATTATTTTTTCCGGTGCCTTTCTTAAGGCTATAAAGTTTTTTTCTGATTTCATCAGGAGCGTGCATGCAGCCTTGATTGGTTTGTGTTCCGCGCTCTTCATTGATACCAAAAATGGCAATTTGGGCATTTTTGTAGTCGGGCATTTTGTCGCCAAAAAATCGGATGCTTTTCAATAAGGCACTTGGATCTTTAATGTCCTCATAAATGGATTCGTTAAGTGGAGTGAATAAAATGGTCAAATCCATTTGGGTTGAGCTTTAAACAAAGCTATTCGATAAATCAAGAACTGCCAACTCAAACCCGCTCAAATTTCAACACACCCACGCCTGCAAAGCAGGCGCAGATGTATTTACTTTTGACAAAAACTAAAACACTTTCTTTGATAACTTATAGGCGTAGGAAATGGAAAGCAGATAATCTGCAAAGGCTGCATCTCCATGACGGGGATTGCCTGTGACTAGCTCCGTCTCCCGGTCCGTAACAGATTGAAGTCGGTTTCTAACGAGGGCCACAGGTACGCTTAGATTAAAGGAATGTGGTCCGTTATGGTACGTGATGCTTGGTTCAATAGACAAGATATATCCCGGCCTGCGAAATCCTTCGCTTTTTCCGAAAACATCGCGCACGGGGATGCCCTCTAATCGACCTCCAATGGCCAATCCCCACTTGCTTCCGACCAAATATTGCGCTCCCAACCTGGCCATGTATTGATCGGGAACCGACATGATTGCTTCATTGGCCAGAATTGGACTAAGAGTCTCTCTAAATGTTCTTGTTCCATTTGCGTTTTTTGGATTGAACAGGTACAAGGTATTGCTGTAGATAGATAATTTTTCCGTGGCATGATGTGCAAAGTTGATTTCGGTAATCAGACCGAAACCCCCATCTCCTGGCTGGATGGATTGATCTACAGGCCGCGTCTCAATGCCATTAACAGTGTAAAAATTGTCTTTGTAATTATAATTTCCAGTCGGCAACTTAAGGCCCATCCCATACATCATACTTGATTTTCCTCCAAACATTTTGACTGAGTAGTATCCCACTAGTCGGATATCTCCCAGTCCATTTGAGCTGGTATGATGCCTGCTCACTCTGTCGTGTTCATACAATGACGATCTATCGATATAGAGAATGGGTAATGATGCAGATACAGTCCATCGATTGTTGATAGTATAGGTAGCGCCCCATGTCAAAGAGTTATCGTTATTTATTACTTCAGTATTGTTTGATACTCTATCTGGATTTTCTTCTGTGCCAGAGAAATGCCGGTACGATCTGAAACATCTGTAGTTGGTGCTAAACTGCCAGGTTTTTGGCAAATTATCCATGGTTGATATTCCGCAACTCATATTTTTTATAGCGATGCAGCCTTGTGCCTTAATCAGCTGGCCCGAGGACAATAACATAATTAACAGTATTATTTTTTTCATCAGTTAAAAATTTTAATAGATAGATAGAATACGTCCAATCCTCATTGAAATGGGTATTCAATCATAAAATGAATTCAAGATGACAGGCACTAGGCCTGTGGAGGCGGGGTAGGTACGTCTACCTCAAGAGATGACTGATGAAGTTGATAAGGAGAAAATTTATTTTGAAATGAAGTGGCCCTCAGCTCAGCCAGGAAAATGCCAGAATCGCCATAGTAATCTTTGATGATTTGCTTCAAGGTGTTGCCTGAACCCTTTTTTGAAGATGAACCTGGAGTATCGTGTGTATTTTTGGCGTACTCCTTAAAGTTGTTAATGAGTTGCTTTTCTTTATGGTCTTTGATGCACACTATATAAAGCGTATCATATTCAAACTTTTGCTTAACCAATTTATATATACTTCCTTCATATTCAAACCTTCCATCGACTCTTTTGAAACCATTTGAAACCTGATTTGCATAGGGCAAGGTAATGGCAAACTTCAATTCTATGGTTTCACTCTCATCGTATTGATCAGTTTCCAATTGTTGAATCAAGTCACGATGTGCTGAAATCTGAAGCCATTTAAAGGCTATAAAATATCCCCCCAGATTGAAGGTAAAGACAGCCAAAAGGAGTATGGATAATATTTTTTTCATGCGCACACGGCAACACGATATTACAAAAACGGTAAAGTTTATTAAACAAAGTGCTCATGGTTTTAAGTCTATAAATATGACTTTACCAGAACAATCGATTGAATTCGCAATTCTGATTGATTAAAATCTAAGAGTTGATAACTACCGATTATCCTCCGAAGTCGTCAAAACGGATATTTTCTTTAGGGATACCCAGATCATCCAACATCTTTAGTACAGCAGCGTTCATTAATGGCGGTCCGCATAAATAGTACTCCACATCTTCCGGAGCTGGATGATCTTTTAAGTAATTGTCGTAGAGACAGGAGTGGATAAAACCAATGTAACCATCCCCTTCACCATCAAGAGAAGATTTTACTTTCCAATTGTCTTCTGGAAGCGGTTCGGATAAACCAATGTGGAAATTAAAATTGGGAAAATCCTTTTCAATATTTCTAAAGTGATCGGTATAAAACAATTCTTTCTTGGATCGTCCTCCATACCAATAAGATACTTTGCGTTGTGTCTTTTCAGTGTGGAACAAATGGAATATTTGAGCTCTCAATGGGGCCATACCAGCTCCACCTCCCACATAAATCATTTCGCGATCTGTCTTATTAATATGGAACTCTCCATAAGGACCAGATATGGTCACTTTGTCCCCGGGTTTTCTGGAGAAAATGTAAGATGAACAAATGCCAGGATTTACGTCCATCCATCTATTGTTGGCTCGGTCAAAGGGAGGGGTGGCAATTCGTATGTTCAGCATTACAATGTTTCCTTCGGCTGGGTGATTAGCCATGGAATAGGCTCTGAAAATGGGCTCTTCATTTTTCATTTTTAGATCCCAGAGTTTGAACTTATCCCAGTCGCTTTGAAACACATCTTGTTTATGCCCCAATTCGGGATGAGGGATGATATCCATGGTATTAAAGGCCACTTCCACCAAGGGAACATCTATTTGAATATATCCACCTGCTTCAAACTTGAGCGTTTCACCAGGAGGCAGCTTTACTACAAACTCTTTAATAAATGTGGACACGTTATAATTGGAAACAACCTCACATTCCCATTTTTTGATGCCGAAAATCTCTTCAGGAATTTTAATCTCCAGATCTTGCTTCACTTTCACCTGACATCCAAGCCGCACGTTATCTTTTCTTTCCTGACGGCTCAAATGTCCCACTTCTGTGGGAAGGACGTCACCTGCACCAGACTCCACTACGCATTTGCACATCGCGCAAGTGCCACCACCACCGCATGCAGATGGCAAAAATATCTTTTCGTTAGCTAAGGTGGTTAATAAGGTGCTGCCCGCGCTTACGGTGATGGTTTTTTCACCATTAATAAGGATTTTAACCGGTCCAGACTGAACCAATCGCTTTTGTGCATAGAGAAGGACAAACACAAGCAGAAGAATGACAACGGTAAAGGCGGTAATAGACGTGAATATCAACATGTAAGTGCGAGTTTATCCGAGCACAAATATATTCAGAGTACCCAAAAAAACGGTGTTGCTTGAATAAAATTTGCTTCACTTACATAAACAGACAGATTATTGATAGGTTCTTTAAATAAGCTGAAATTCTTCTCGCTTTTTGGCTGTATTTTTAGTCATATTATGAGCTTCTTTCAGAATAAGGGAAAGGTCATCACATTCGCACCATTCAGCCAATTTTTGAATCGTAAACTAACCCTCCGTGGTTTGAAAATTTGACTCAGTTTGTTCGACTATGTTGGCAAAAACGTATACTAAGTTAGTAGAGTTTCCAAATCATCAAATATTTTTATAAAATTCACCGTATCAGTAGGGAAAATATAAGTTTCTATCGACTGTTAGTACAAACGTTAGAACTGCTTGGTAATCATAACGATTTGCCCCAGATGATAGAGGTCGTGGTGGGTTATTCCTGCAATCATTTTGTAGTAAGAATATTTTTTGCCGGGAATTTCCTCATTAAGCTTTTGTGGGTCAAAATGGTTGATGGCATCCATTAATTCTGCCTGGCTATTGTCCAATTGATCTAGTGCGTCCTTGAGGCTGCGTCCTTTTGGAAAATTGGCTTCATCATCCACATTATAGTCATGATCACCTTTAAGTTTCTTGATTGCAAACGTGCGCCAAGCAACTATATGCAAAATAAGTTCTACAATGGAGTGCCCATTCCCAATTTTAGCATTGAGCTTATTTTCGGATAGTTTGGATAATACGTTAGTAATGGATGGACCATGCCATGGGTTGCCATTATAGACATCTTTCAAAGTGTTTATTATGATGTCCTGGTCATTCATTTTGTATTAGGTGAGCATTGCTCCGTCTACTTGCAATACTTGTCCGGAAATGTAAGAAGATAGATTAGAACCAAGAAATACACAAGCGTTGGCCACGTCTTCAGGTCGTCCACCTCTTTTCAATGGAATGGCATCTCGCCAGCCCTGTACGGTTTTTTCATCCAGTTTGCTCGTCATTTCAGTTTCGATGAATCCGGGAGCTATGGCATTGGATCGAATTCCTCGAGATCCTAATTCCAGCGCAATCGACTTTGTAAATCCGATGATACCTGCTTTAGAAGCCGCATAGTTAGCCTGGCCTGCGTTGCCTTTGATGCCTACCACTGAAGTCATATTGATGATTGAGCCGCCACGTTGTTTCATCATTGGTTTGGCTACCGCTTTCACAGTGTTGAAACAAGATTTTAGGTTCACTTGCATGATTTTATCCCACATTTCTTCAGTCATACGAAGGAGAAGATTGTCCATGGTAATGCCCGCATTATTGACTAGAATATCCAGTGTGCCAAATTCGGCTACAACATCGCTGATTAATTTATCAGCTTGAGCAAAATCTGAAGCATCTGATTGATAGCCCTTTGCCTTTACTCCTTTGGCTTGCAGTTCTGACTCCAAGGCCTGGCCTTGTTCTACACTCGAGAGATAGGTAAATGCCACATTGGCTCCATGTTCTGCATAAGTAAGCGCAATGGCTCTGCCAATTCCTTTGGAGGCTCCTGTAACGAGTGCATTCTTTCCTTCAAGTAATTTCATAGTCATGGATTTAAGCGTATGAAATACCAAAAATAGAGATTTCTGTCTAAAAAGGATTCAATTTCAGGGAATTGCCATATTGAGAGACCAATTAAGCAATTCGCTTTTCAATTGCCTTGTCACGCTTTATCTTTAGGCCGAATTAAAAAAATCTCTCTTATGTCTAAATATGATTTGATCATCATTGGTAGTGGACCAGGTGGATATGTGGCGGCCATCAGAGCTTCACAATTAGGAATGAAAGTGGGTGTGGTTGAAAAGGCAGAGCTAGGTGGTGTTTGTCTTAATTGGGGATGTATTCCTACCAAGGCATTGCTGAAAAGCGCCAATGTTTTTGAATACATGAAGCATGCAGAAGATTACGGTATTACGGTGAAAGGTGCCCAAGCGGATGTGAAAGCAATGGTGAAGAGAAGCAGGAGTGTGGCAGATAGCAATAGCAAAGGCATTCAATTCTTATTCAAGAAAAATAAGATCGACCATATTCAGGGATTCGCCAAAATTAAAAAAGGTGGTAAGGTAGAGGTAACAGATGCTAACGGGAAAAAGACCGATTACGAGGCCAAGCATACTATTATCGCCACAGGCGGTCGCGCTCGCGAGCTTCCCAATTTGAAACTAGACGGGAAGAAGATAATAGGTTATAGGGAGGCAATGGTTCTCCAAGAGATTCCCATGCGACTTTTAGTTGTTGGATCAGGGGCCATTGGAGTTGAATTTGCCTATTTCTACAATGCAATAGGTTCAGAAGTAACTATTGTTGAGTTCTTGCCACGTATCGTACCTGTGGAAGATGAAGAGGTTTCCAAGGCATTGGAAAAGTCATTCAAAAAATCGGGAATGAAAATTCATACCAACTCGGAAGTGACCAAAGTGGACACTAAAGGGAAATCATGTGTAGCCACTGTAAAGACTCCTAAGGGTGAAATCAAAATAGAATGTGACGTAGTATTGTCGGCAGTGGGTGTGTCCACGAATATTGAAGGCATAGGACTGGAGGAAGTAGGAGTAAAAACAGAAAAAGGAAGGGTAATTGTAGATGACTATTACAAAACCAATGTGGCAGGCGTTTATGCCATTGGAGATATTGTGAAAGGGCCGGCACTGGCTCACGTGGCTTCAGCCGAGGGGATAACTTGTGTTGAGAAAATTGCAGGAAAAAACCCGGACCCTATTGACTACAACAACCTTCCGGGTTGTACCTACTGCTCGCCAGAAATTGCATCTGTAGGTTATACCGAGGAAGCAGCGAAGAAAGCTGGATATCAGATTAAAGTTGGCCGATTCCCATTCAGCGCATCAGGTAAGGCAAAAGCGGCCGGTGCCACTGAGGGATTTGTGAAAGTGATCTTTGATGCCAAGTATGGCGAATGGTTGGGCGCTCATTTTATTGGAGCCAATGTAACTGAAATGATTGCGGAAGTGGTGGCAGCAAGAAAACTGGAAACTACCGGGCATGAAATTATAAAGACAGTTCATCCGCATCCTACCATGAGTGAGGCCGTAATGGAGGCAACGGCAGCCGCCTATGACGAGGTAATACATCTTTAAGACACATTAAAGCTTTCCCAAAGGGGCAGCGGATTTAGTTGGCTATTCATTTCCTTTTGATCGGAAAATTTTTTGCTTGGAGGAGTCCTACCGCTGAGACCAATTCAACACGAAGAAATCGCCCAATCAAGTACTTTAGGCCAAAATTGAGTTGTATAGCCATGTAGCATGGCTGGTGATTTGGTCATTTTAACCACCCAAATAGCTAGTTCAGCCTGATTATTAATATAATTCAACTTTTTATTCGTATATAGGGGTATAATTGTATCTTAATCATTGAGTTATGAAAATGTTTCCTATGAAATTCTACGCACAAAGGGCTAAAATTCT
>DATCZR010000343.1:0-17394 GCA_036525835.1 Cyclobacteriaceae bacterium | reverse complement strand
TGAGATGAATCCATCCAGGTTTTACATTATGTATAAAAAAGGATACAAGTATCTATACCTGGAAGATCAAACCGATGGTGGCGTACTTTGTGAAGTGGTGGACTTAGTACCCGAAAAGAAGGATGCTCAATATTTTAAGATTAGGATGAACATCAACAAGAAGGATAAGAGTATTCAAAGCTGGACCATGTTTGATAAATCTGGAAACAGGTATAAATACTCCATTAGTAAGTTTCAGCCCAACGTCATGGTGGATGATTCATTTTTTACGTTCGATCCTAAAAAATACCCTGGCGTAGAGGTAATTGATTTAAGGTAATTCAGATTCAAAATATTATCGAAAGGGCGCCTTATATTAGTTATAGCAACCCTTTTTATTTGTTTAAGCTGCTTATTTTTGTTTCATGACCCGTTCTGAACTCTTTGAACAAATCAAAAGCAAGCAATCTTTTTTATGTGTAGGTCTGGACACTGACCTGGATAAGATACCCAGACACCTCCTAAAGTATGATGACCCTGTTTTTGAATTCAATAAGCAGATCATTGAGTCCACAAAAGAATATGCTGTGGCCTATAAACCTAATACGGCATTTTATGAGGCGCTAGGTTCGCACGGCTGGAAAAGTCTTCAAAAAACTGTCGACTACTTTCCGAATGACATTTTTTCGGTTGCGGATGCTAAGCGTGGAGACATAGGCAATACATCTGCGCTATATGCCAGGGCTTTTTTTGAAAAAATGACATTTGACGCAATCACTGTTGCCCCCTATATGGGTCAAGATTCTGTTACTCCATTTTTAAGAACCAATAAGTGGATCATTGTGCTGGTGCACACCTCCAATCCAGGAAGTGCTGATTTCCAGTTGATAGAGTCGAAAAAATCAGGAAAGAAGATATATGAAGAGATAATTGAAAAGACACAACAGTGGGCCACACCTGATAATTTAATGTATGTGGTTGGCGCAACACGTGCAGATAAACTGGCATCGATCAGGGCGCTCGCCAGGGAGCATTTCTTTCTCGTGCCTGGCGTTGGTGCTCAAGGAGGAGATCTGGGAGAGGTAAGCAGACATGGATTTAATAAGCAATGTGGCCTACTCGTCAATTCTTCAAGGAGTATTATTTATGCTTCACAGGGAGAAGATTTTGCGGAACGGGCAGGAATGGAGGCAAAAAAAATTCAGGAAGAGATGAAAGTGCTTTTGGATAAGTATCTTTAGCCAATTACTTAGTATGCAGGAATCGTTCCTTCACTACATATGGCAGTTTCAGTATTTTGACAAGAAGGATCTCAAAACCTCTCAAGGCGATGAAATAGATATTTTTAAACCGGGTCTGCTCAATGGTGATTCTGGGGCGGACTTTTCCAATTCAAAAGTGCGTATAGGCGAAATGGAATGGGTGGGCAGTATAGAAATTCACACCAAATCTTCAAGCTGGTATGATCACCACCATGACAGTGATCCTGCCTACGAAAATGTAATCTTGCATGTAGTATGGAATGAGGACAAGCCTGTACACCGTCAGGATGGCACTCCATTACCAACATTGGTGCTTGAAAATAGGGTAGATGAAAAGCTGATCGAACGCTATCGAACGCTGATTAGCAGTCCATCTTCTATTCCTTGCGAAAAACAATTCAAGAGCGTGGAGGACTTGATTGTCCACTCGATGCTGGATAAATCTTTGTCGCAACGGCTTGAAACCAAGGCAGGGCAAATTCATAGGTTGTTGAGTGGCGTCAAGAATGATTGGGAGGCGGTAACTTTTCAATTAATGGCAAGGAATTTTGGATTTAAAATAAACTGGGAACCTTTCCTTCAGTTGGCCAATTCAGTGAGGAGAAACATCTTGTTAAAGCATAGTGATAATCTTACCCAGGTAGAAGCATTGCTTTTTGGGCAGGCAGGATTTTTGGATTATGGAATCAAGGATGAGTATTTCAAACTTTTAAAAAGAGAGTATAAAATTTTATCCAGTAAGTACGGACTGGAAAATCAGAAAGTAAATAGTGAAAGCTGGAAGTTTCTCAGGCTGCGACCTGCCAATTTCCCCACCATTAGAATTGCACAGTTCAGCGCCTTGTTTTGTAAAAACAAGGATTTCTTTTCAAAGTTGATAGAAGCGGATTCACCTCAGGCATTAATTAGTTTATTTGACATAAGCACCTCAGAATATTGGCATCATCACTATCGATTTGGACGCAAGACAGCGAGATCAATTTCAAAATTGGGATTAGATAGTATCAATAATGTTATTATCAACACGATAGCGCCCATACTAGTAGCATATGGAAAATCCCAGGATAACCAGGACTATGTGGATAAAGCGATTCTTCATTTACATGCTGTAGATGCTGAAAAGAATAAGATAACTAAAGCGTGGGGTGAAATAGGGTTGACTGTTAAAGATGCATTTGACTCACAGGCGATAATCGAATTAAATAATAACTATTGTATAAAGCGAAGATGTCTCTCTTGTAACATCGGAAATACCATTTTGAAACCAGTAGCTAAATGATGCTTTTGCTATCTGTAGTTGGCAGTAGTCTTTTCATTTATTTTATAATTAAGTTTTATCAATCTCAACAACGATCACTCCAGATTTATTTTTGGCCTGGCCTTGCAATTAAGTTAATAGGCGGGGTTTCGCTTGGATTTATTTACACCTACTATTATTCAGTGGGCGATACTTTTGGTTATTTCAAAGATGCTCAAAAGGTAGTGGAATTGTTTTTTTTCAACCCTGGCGAGTATTTAAAATTCTTACTGCTTGGTAATGAAACATACCCAATAGCCCAGGAACTTATCAATGTGCAAGAGCGATCATTATTTCTGGTGAAGATTTTGAGTATGGTATCTTTATTTGCCTTCAATAACTATTACATAATTTCATTTTACTTATCCATACTTTCGTTCCTGGGTTCCTGGTATTTGTTTGTCAAAATCAATTTGAATTATAAACAGGTAGTAGTTGCGTCAGGCGTTGCATTCCTGGCCTTACCATCTTTTATATTTTGGAGTTCCGGTGTCATTAAAGAAAGTCTTGCCTCTGGCACCATTATGTTTTTATCAGGATTATTTCTGCTTTTGATTAAGCGACAAAAACTCAGGTACTGGGAATGGATCATTGGTATACTTTCCCTATTTATATTATGGAATTTAAAGTATTACTGGGCTGCATTATTCATTCCAGCAGCGCTAACTTCACTAATTGTAATTAGGTATCTCAAGAATTTGGTACTAGGCAAATCGAGATTAATCGAGCTATTAATTTGGTTAATCACTTTTTCTTGCCTCATATTGGTTGCGAGTGCCCTGCATCCTAATTTTTATTTAAGCCGATTGTTCTCTGTCATAGTTGAGAATCATAATGCCTATGCATTGGTCTCAGGGAACAAACCTTTTATCCATTTTACTAGTCTGGAACCGACCTGGATTAGCATGTTGCTAAACAGTCCATGGGCTCTTATTTCTGGCTTATTTCGGCCGTTTATCTTTGAGGCTTCAACGCCATTTCAAATGATAATAGGCTTAGAAAATTTAGTATTACTTATTCTGGCGATTTATAATCTGATATTTATCACGCAATTTTGGAATTCACGTGATAGACTATTGATTTTTGGTTTGATCATTTACATTCTGCTGCTGGCTATTCTTCTTACTCTTTCAACGCCCAATTTTGGTACCTTATCAAGATATCGGGTTGGATTTCTGCCATTTTTATTCTTTTTACTATTGTGCTATCCGGCAAGCAGGTTTGCCAAGATCTTTAAATTAACATTACCTTAACTCGGAACGCTCGATTCCTTAATCTATTTTTGCGCTATGCAGAATTCAGTAATAATTTTTGGTGCCAATTACTTGGGGCGTCTGGCAAAAGAAATATTTGAACTCAATAGGGTGGTGGTTTATGGCTTTCTCGATGATGACAGGAAGCTACATAATACTGAGGTTGATGATGTAATAGTTCTGGGAAGTACTGATGAAGACGGCTATTTGAAATTGATCGGTAAAAAGTGCGAATCATTTGTAGCCTCCGATGATACTAAATTGAAAAAGAGTATTGTGGAAATGCTCAACGAATCTAGAAAAGTTCAACCTGCCAATGCTATTCACCAATTGGCATCCATTTCAACGAGGAGTGTAATTGGTCATGGTAATTTGATCGACAATAAAGTAATCCTCAATGTAGGTTGTACAATTGGAAATCATAACATTATCAATGCGGGTAGCCAGGTAGGTGTAGGGGCAACTATAGGTGACTTCGTTCAAGTGGGTGTCGGAAGCTATATTGGAAATGATGTAATAATAGAAGATGAAGTCTTTATTGGGTCTGGCGTTACCATTGTTTCAGGGTTAAAGCTGGGCAAAGGAGCAAGAATTGGTGCTGGCTCGGTAGTGATATCGTCTGTGGGGTCTAATCAAACTGTTTTTGGGAATCCCGCTCAAAAAGTAAAGCCCTGAACTTTGGCTAAAATATCAGAAACAGATCTGATCCTAAATGATGATGGTAGCGTCTATCATCTCAACCTTAAGCCCAAAAACATCTCTGATAAAATTATTGCCGTTGGAGATCCCAACAGAGTATATTCTGTCAGCAAGTATTTTGACAAAATAGAATTTGAAATGAACAAGCGTGAGTTTATAACTCACGTAGGCACTTATAAGAAGAAGCGAATTACGGTGATCAGCACCGGTATTGGTGTGGATAATATTGAAATATTTTTCAGTGAGATTGATGCATTGGTGAACATTGATTTGAAAGCACGGGAACCAAAAACTACTAAGAAGAAACTGAGAATTGTAAGGATTGGAACTTCCGGTGCTCTTCAGGAAGATATACCATTAGGAGCTCATTTGGTATCAGACTATGCGGTCGGCCTGGACAACCTTATGAGTTTTTATGAATTGAAACAGTTGGATACGGAGGAGAAGTTGGCAAATGACATAGCAAAAGTTGTTGACTTGAGTTTCAAGCCATATGTTGTCAGGGGTAGTCAAAAGCTATTGAGGAAAATTGGCTATGATATGACGATAGGCAACACCGTAACTTGTCCAGGTTTTTATGCCCCCCAGGGAAGGCTACTTCGTATCCCTATTCGATTTCCGAGGTTGTTGGAGCAAATGAATTATTTCCACACAAATGATTTTTGGCTTACCAACTTTGAAATGGAAACTTCGGCATACTATGCCTTTGCTCGGCTTCTCGGTCATGAATCCCTAAGCGTCAATGCAATTATTGCCAACCGCATCACGAAAAAATTTATGAATAACACAAATGGAGTTGTGAATGAATTAATAATTAAAGTGCTGGACAGAATCTAGCTGAATAGAAATAGGCTATCTGGAGCAACCAGGTTAGGCTTGGTTCATACTTTCCATTCGCAAAATGTGTTTACTTGCATTAAATGGATCATCGTTATAAAAGCCTGATAAAATGCGATGTGCGATCTGCTCCATGACCAAAGCATCATCCGACTTTCCCTCCTTGCCAGTCCAGAACACGCGCTTGGGATGCTTCTTCATGTCCTCGATATACGCCTTAGCATGACTATACTGTTCCTGCGTAAATGTTATTGTAAAGCAAGTTTGAACTTTTTGAGTTTTCATATGAAAAAATTTACAATAGTTATGCCACTTTATAAGTACTATTTTACGAAAAAACCTATGGTTAAGGCAAGTGCTCTGACCGCTTTCGGGCAAGAATGTTCGTGCTTGGGACGTTAATTATAGGTTTCAACTACCCCACATCTTCGCTAATTTGCAAGCCAAATGAGAGTGATTGAAAAGCATACCCTATCGAATGGAATTCGCATTGTACACAACAGGATTACAACCACAAAAATTGTGCATTGCGGGATTATGTTAAATATCGGAAGCCGTGATGAAAATCCCGCTAATCAGGGGATAGCCCATTTTTGGGAGCACATGGCTTTTAAAGGAACCAGAAAAAGAAAAGCATTTCATATTTTGAACAGGCTTGATTCATTGGGTGGTGAACTCAATGCCTTTACGGATAAAGAAAAAATTCTCTTCTATGCTTCAATCCGTGATATATATTTTGAAAAGGCGGTCGACCTTTTAACAGACATTACTTTTGATTCCATCTTTCCTGAAAATCAAATTGAGCGAGAGCGAAATGTAATTTTAGAGGAAATGGCCATGTATCTGGATGATCCGGAGGATTCGCTCCATGATGAATTCGATCATGTGATATTTGCCAACCACCCGCTTGGCATGAATATTTTGGGAACACAGCAAACGGTGAAGTCATTTCGTAAGAAGGATTTTAGGGACTTTATCAAATCACATCTTGACACAACCAAAATTGTTTTCTCGAGTGTAGGTAATATTTCAATGGAAGAGGTGATCAAACTGACAGAAAAATATTTGGGCCACATTCCCCGAATTAAATCTTTGGCAAAAAGAAAAATATTTAAGAAATATCAACCGCGTGAAGTGATGATGTACCGTAAGGTAAGTCAATCGCGTTGTGCTATGGGAAGACCTGCCTATGCCCGTGCGGATAAAAAAAGAAGTGCCTTTTATATGTTGGTCAATATTCTCGGCGGATCAGGTATGAATTCAAGATTGAATTGGGCTCTGCGTGAAAAGCATGGATATGTTTACTCCATTGGCGCTAACTATTTCCCTTTTTCTGATACCGGTTTATTCATGATTTCCTTTGGCACAGAGCCATCACAGATGGCAAAGAGTTTGCAACTAATCAAGATTGAACTTGAGAAACTCAAAGAGAAAAAGCTGGGGGTGAAACAAATGAATGCCGCACGGGAACAATTACTGGGTCAACTTGCTATGGCAGATGAAAATAACCTGAGATTTATGATTTCAATGGCCAGAAGTATTTTGGATATTGGTAGAGTACCACCTATTGAAGAGACCTATCAAAAAATACATGAGACCACGCCTCTTAAATTGAAAGAACTTGCCAACGACATTTTTGATGAGTCTACATTTAGTTATTTAAGAATGGAGTCAAATTGATATGGAATTCTTAAGAGAAGACCTACAGCGATATGCCGAGCAGCATTCAGCTCACGAGTCTGAATTACTAAGAAAAATTAATAGAGAGACTCATTTATCAGTACTCATGCCACGAATGCTTTCCGGACATTTGCAAGGTAGGGTTCTCTCCATGATTAGCAAGATGATTAGACCAGTCCAAATTTTGGAGATTGGAACATATACCGGCTATTCGGCCATATGCCTAGCGGAGGGTTTGCGTCCTAATGGAAAGTTGGTAACGATTGATATTAATGAGGAATTGCAAGAAAAAGTAGCAGGCTACTTCGAGGAGGCAGGACTTTCTCAAATGGTTGATTATAGAATTGGCAATGCAATAGAAATTATTGCCGAACTAACAAACGCATTTGATTTAGTTTTTATTGATGCGGATAAAGAGAATTATTCCACTTATTTCGATTTGGTGATTGACAAGGTAGAGTCCGGTGGCTACATTCTGGCTGATAATGTATTATGGAGTGGTAAAGTATTGGCTTCAAAACCAGATAAGGACACCAAAGCCATTATTGAGTTCAATAAAAAGGTAAGTCAGGACTCCAGGGTTGAAAGTGTGTTGCTACCGATACGCGATGGCATTATGTTGATGCGAAAAGTGTGAATAGGAGGTAATGCTGTCAGTATTTTATTTGTTGAAATATTCTTACATTTGCTTACAGATGAGATTTTTTGCAGCAGCACTATTTTTTTGCGGGGCCGCTGTCTCGTATGGCCAATCCCCCGAAGTACCCCATAAATTGCAATTCGCAGGTATGACCCTAACGATTAGGGATGATACCAGAGACGAAATTCAGAAAGATGTGGATGCATTAACACAGCATCCCTACTACTTTAATATGAAGTTAGAAAGGGCTAAAACTTACTTTCCATTAATTGAAGTCATTTTCAAAGAGGAAAGGTTGCCTGACGATTTTAAATACCTGGCCCTTCAAGAAAGTGCTCTCATTTCTGATGCAGTTTCGAGCTCCAATGCGGTAGTCTTTTGGCAATTCAAGGATTTTACAGCTGAAGAAATGGGCATGCGTGTGGACAAAGACGTTGATGAGAGAATGAATTTAATTTCTGCAACACGAGGGGCCGCCAAATACTTGAAACAAAATAATTTTTATTTTAACAATTGGGTATATGCGTTACAAGCTTATCAAATGGGTGCCGGTGGTGCCATGCGTGCTGTTGGAGACAAGCACAATGGAGCCAAGCATATGGAAATTGATAAGGATACTTATTGGTATGTGAAAAAGTATCTGGCTCACAAAATTGCTTTTGAAAACGCTTTGGCTGGGGAAGCACAACTAAAATTGGCGGCCTATGAAACAAGTACCAAGACATCACTCAAGGATATTGCCAGCGAGTTATATATCGATTTGGAAACTTTGGAGGAATATAACAAATGGGCAAAACGCGGTATTATACCTGATGATAAAATATATACCGTCCTAGTTCCAAGTGGTACGTATGATAAGAATTTTACAAAACTCGAGATTGCCGCTGCCTCAAAACCTGATATGATTGAAACGGTAGAGCCCGTTATGCAAAGCAATGCAATATTCGTTAATGGTATTCCGGCCATATTAGCAAAGCCTGGTGAGAGAATGATTGATTTGGCTGATGGAGGAGGTATTAGCCTATCTGCTTTTTTGAAGTATAATGATCTCAATATCGATCATACTATTATCACAGGAGGTACCTACTTTCTGGATCGTAAGAAGAGTAAGGCCGAAGAGCCATACCATAAGGTGGCTGATGGAGAAGATTTGTGGATGATCAGTCAAGCCTATGGAATTAAACTCAAAAAGCTTAAGAAGTATAATCGCCTTGTAGAAAATCAAAAAATTAAACCAAACGAAATGTTGTGGTTAAGTAAAACAAAACCTCAATCTGAAGAAGTGCCTGTCGATGGAACTACAGTAGAGCTGGATGCGAGTGAAGAGTTTAACTGGGGGATATCAACAAATGACTCGCAAACATTAATTGAATATAAGACTCAATTAAGTCCGTCCGAAAGTTGGGGAACATTTGATGAAAAAGGCGGATTAGAATTGGGTGCAAAAAATGACGGTTATGCATTAGATGCAACCATTACCTCGCCTTTGGATCAAAAGGCATATTATCACGAAGTTAAGCCCTCTGACACCCTCTATAGCGTGGCCAGGCAATACGGAGTGACTATTAAGGATTTGATGTTATGGAATCAAAAAAAGGACTTTGATCTCTCAATAGGAGAAAAACTAAAAATATTGCAGCCATAAACATCTTTTTTCGTCATTTTCCCCAAAATACTTACTCGATTGACTTAATAGCTAAAGAAGTTCCTATATTTTTAGCGAATTGGATAATTTTGATTTTTACTCGAATTTTTATTTTTAGCGAATTAGCCTGGGATGGAAACACTAAATAAAGTGATTGACCTTGTGATGTTGGTGGATGATAATGACACTGACAATTTCATCAGCAAAAGGATAATTGAGATTACTAAATTCGCAAAGCGTGTTGAAGTAAAGAGTTCTGGCAAAAGTGCACTTGATTACCTGAAAGATAATCAGGGTGAATCTGAGAATTTGCCCAACATCATTTTTTTGGATATCAACATGCCTATTGTAGATGGATTTGTGTTCTTGTATGAATTCGAGAAATTCAATGAATTAGTGAAGAACAAATGCAAAGTGATTATTCTTTCCAGTTCTGATAACAAACGGGACATCGACAAAATTGTAAATAACAATCACGTTATTAAATTTATTACAAAGCCGCTTACTGAAGTGGCATTGGAAGAAATCAAGCTCAATAACATTTAGGTTAGATAGTTTTTGATTTTGCGTTATTTTTGAGCGAATCAAAAATTTAGCGAATGAATCATCTTCTTTATCGTTCGATTATTACCTTATTCTTGTTTGTGGGGATCTGCCTATTTGGCCAGGCCCAGGTAGTCAAAATAGATTCAACTGCTTTGTGGAAGAAAAGTTTAAAGGCAGGACTTAATCTTAATCAATCTAGTTTTTCATCCAATTGGAAAGCAGGAGGGGTGAATTCTTTTGGCTTCAATGCGTTTTTTAACTACAAGCCAAATTTCAAAAGTGGACGAAAAACATGGTCAAACGAGATCGATCTTTTGTATGGTATGGTAAACAATGATGGGCAAGGTTTTAGAAAAACACTAGATCGGATTTATTTGGACACCAAGTTTGGTTATAGCCTCAGCGAAAAATGGGGTTATTTTACCGCCCTCAATTTTTCATCACAATTCACACAAGGATTTAAGTTTACAAAAGATGCCAATGGCGTTGAGCAAGGAAAACTCATATCTGATTTTCTTGCTCCTGCATTTATTACTGGTTCTATCGGATTTGAATATCACCCTGGCGATAATTTTAAATTGAGAATTGCTCCGCTAGCATCCAGAATTACCATTGTACAGCACAGCGAGCGTTATCTGGAGGTAGATTCAATGGCACCTTATGGAGTTGAAGTGGGTGAGACTTATAGGATTGAGGCGTTGGCCTTTCAATTATTGGCAGAATACAACGCAGATATTGCTGAAAATTTAAGCCTCAAATGGAGATACTTGATGTTTGCCAATTATCAGACGCTGGAGGCAAAGACAGTTGACCAACGGCTTGATCTAAATTTAACTGCCAAAGTGAATAAATTTGTCAATGTAAGTTTAGGTGGAATTCTGTTATATGATTTTGACCAAGATAGTGGTCTTCAATTGAGTCAGGCATTTTCATTAGGAGTGCTTTATACATATCAAAATTACAAAGACAAGAAAAAATAGCGCCCTAACGTATGGTTGACGTCAGAAAAGGCACTGTTAAAGATGCCACATTGTTAGCAACAATGGGAAAGGAAACCTTTGAAGAAGCTTTTGCCAAGGACAATACGTCAGAAAATATGACTTTCTACCTGGAGCAAAATTTCAACAAGGCAAAAATTATAAGTGAAATCAAGGACAACTACACCCAATTTTTTGTTGCATTTATGGATGATCAACCTGCCGGTTATGCCAAAGTGCGGATTAACGATGAAGTGAAGAAAGTGCTTAAAGGAAGGGCTATTGAGCTGGAGCGAATTTATGTGATGTCGTCATTTCAAGGCAAAAAAGTGGGTGCCTCGTTGTTGCAAGCTTGCCTGGATCATGCCAGGGGTAATGACTTTCAATGGATTTGGCTGGGAGTTTGGGAAAACAATCATAAAGCACAAAACTTTTACGCTAAATGGGGTTTTGAAAAATTTGGAGAGCATGTATTTCAGATGGGGGATGATCCACAGACAGATTGGGTCATGAAAAAGCAGATTGAAAAATAGACAAGGAATAGTCATCGCGTCTACTTAATTTGATTGAAAGATCACAAATGAAGATGAAGGAAAAATTTATTGAAGCTATTTCACAATCATATACCCCAAAGGGGTCTTATATCTATCTGGGTGCAGGAATTCTTGAAAATGAGATCTTGGCGCAAGCAAAAGTAAAGCTTGCGCTGAAAATGATGACACGCCATGGACTCGTTACGGGTGCTACAGGTTCTGGTAAAACCAGGACACTTCAATTGTTGGCAGAACAACTGTCAGCTGAAGGTATTCCAGTGTTTATTCCTGATATGAAAGGTGATTTGTCAGGAATTGGGAAAGAGGGCCCTGTCAACGACAGACTGTTAGATCGAGCTAAAACTTTAGCAATAGAATTCAAGCCTTCTCATTTCCCCATTGAATTATATTCCCTTAGTGGTCAATTAGGAGGTCAGATGCGCGCTACAGTCACCGAGTTTGGCCCCATTCTGTTGGGCAAAATCATGGAATTAAATGAGATTCAGAGTGGTGTTCTTTCTGTCATTTTTAAGTATGCCGATGATAAGAAGCTGCCCATTGTGGATCTAAATGATCTAAAAAAGGTTCTTAATTATTTATCAGAAGGAAAAGGAGCTAAAGAAATTAAGGAGGACTATGGGAAAATATCTTCGTCAACGGCAGGAACCATACTTAGGAAGATTGTGGTGCTGGAACAGCAGGGAGTAAGTCAATTATTTGGTGAGAAGTCATTTGATATAGACGATCTTTTTGAAAAAGTAGATGGCAGAGGCGTGGTTAGTATTCTTAATGTGGCTGATGTGCAAAGTCAGCCCGCTATATTTTCAACTTTTATGTTGGCGCTTCTGGCTGAGATTTATCACCAACTTCCTGAAGCCGGAGATTTGGATAAGCCAAAATTAGTTTTCTTTTTAGATGAAGCGCATTTGTTGTTCAAAGGTGCTCCCAAAGCATTCCTTGATCAGATTGATCAGGTTATCCGATTAATTAGATCAAAAGGAGTCGGAATATTTTTTTGCACCCAATTGGCGCAAGATGTACCCGCCAATGTACTTTCTCAATTAGGAAATAGAATACACCACGTGGTGCGGGCCTTTACACCCAATGATGTTAAGGCTTTAAAAGAAACAGTAAAGTCGTTTCCTCATTCGACATTTTATGACATCGAAAAGCAGTTTACGCAATTGGGAACAGGCCAGGCTTTCATTACGGTTTTAAATGAAAAAGGTATCCCAACAGAAACGGTTGCCACTCACTTGGCACCACCCTCATCGGTGATGGGTCCGCTGGATGCGAAGGAGTATCAGCAAGTGATTGACTCATCTGATCTCAACCAAAAATATAAGGAGGCAATTGATCCGGAGAGTGCTTATGAGATACTTTCAAGAAGAATCCAATCTGAACTGAAAACTGAAAATCGTAAGGAAAAAGAGAAACCGCCAAGACGAACATCACACAGAAAGGAGAAAAGTACATTAGATCAAATATTGTCTTCCTCTCTGGGACGACAGGTGGGTAGGTCGATTGTACGCGGAATTTTTGGAATGCTTACAGCTAAACGATAATGGTTATCTGTTCATCAAGTATTTTTTGGGTGTCACCCCAAATTTCTTTTTAAATGCTGCAATGAAATGACTTGGATTGGTATAACCGATCTGATAAGCGACTTCATTTACCTTAAACTTTGCGGTATCCAAAAGAAGCTGGGCATTGGTGAGTTTGTGATCTAATAGAAAACCATATACCGTATTGCCATAGATTTGTTTAAATCCAACCTTGAGCTGATATTCATTCAGTCCGGTCAGCTTGGCCAATTCCTTTAGACTGGGTGGTTTTTCACTATGCTTCAATAAATATTCCTTCGCATTTTTAATTTTACGAACGACCTCTTCGTCATTAAGGAACGGACAATTCTCAGCGGCCGCTTTTTTTTCAGAGAAATATAAGCTGAGGAGTTCCAACACCTTTGCCTGGTAGTAAAGCTTCTCGGCAGCCTCGCTCAGATTGACCATCGAGAGTTGATTCAAGACGACCATTAAAGAGGCCGGAATGTCCCGTTCATCATAAAATTTTCTATTGATGTTTTCTGGCTTCAGGAAAGGAAGTGTATCGTGAAGAAAAAGTTGATGCAGGTGCTCCAGTGAGATCGTAAGAAAAACCATTCTGGTGGCAGGCGAAAGTTCAATATTAAATGGGAGGTCTTTTTCTGGATTATAGAAGAAATAGTTTCTTTTCCTCTGAATTTCTCGGCTGTAATGAGGTCCAAATTCGAAAATGGCGCTTCCCTCAGTACAGAAATAAAAGTGGATAAGGTTCTTCTTCAGTTCTGCGGGACAGGCGAAGTTTTTGTCATCTTGGTTTTCAACTACTGATAACGAAACTTCGTCCTTATGATAAAGTGATCTAATTATCCCTTTAAGGGTATTTTCTTCGAGAAGTTCGGCTTCCATTTGAATTTTGGATTTAAAAAATGACTAAAATCAGTGATGAATCTAACAGAATGCAGTCATATTGGGCTCAAAAATACCAAATTTTGTTCAATGTTCTGGAAATGCTCTACAATAGGCACTTATTATACCGATATGGGTATTTTACCTTTGGAATGATACCAATATTTGCATCCGTGTTTAAACGTCATATTCTATTCGCCTCTTTAATGACAACCTCATTCGCTGGTTTTGGCCAGTTGGCTAATGGAGATTCAATCAAAACCGTTGAACTGGATGAGATAATCGTCACGGCAACTCGAAATGAGCGTACGATGGGTGCCCTCCCTATGCCTGTTTCCTTGATTCCTCAAAGTCAAATCAAAACGATGGGATCGTTGCGGCTAAATGATGTCCTTACCGAGCAGACTGGCTTGGTGGTTGTCCCTCAAATAAATGCGCAAGGTAATGGCATTCAACTGCAGGGCTTTAACCCTGATTATACACTTATTCTGATAGATGGAGAACCCATCATTGGTAGATATACCGGCTCCCTGGAATTGAGCAGAGTTGCCGTGGGCAATATCAAACAAATAGAAATAGTAAAGGGCCCATCTTCTAGCCTGTATGGATCAGATGCACTGGCTGGTGTAATCAATATAATTACGGAGCGACCGATGGGAACTAGTGTCAACAGTTCTGCGCGATATGGTTCAAATAATACGACAGATCTCGCAGCTGGTGTAAATATTACTAAAGATAAATTGGGGGTTTATGTATTTGGAAATCGATTCAGCACTGATGGATATGATCTTTCGCCACAAAACTTTGGAAAAACAGTTTCTCCATTTACGAACTATACGCTCACTTCAAAAGTGACTTATAAATTTAGTCCCCAAACTGATTTGAGTCTTTCTGGTAGATACTTCAACGAAGATCAACACTTTAATTTTGAGGTCACTTCAGGAACAGATCAGGTGCGTACTTCAGGTATTGGCAATACCAGCGATTGGAATTTCAATCCTGTATTAACTCATCGGCTTTCTGATAAGGTTAAAGTCATTGGCAGATTCTATTCCACATATTACAATACAAATACTAGTCTTTCATTAGAATCTGATGGGTCGCCTTACTATGCTGATGATTTCAAACAAAGTTTTACCAGACCTGAATTCAATGCAGAATACTTTTTCAATGATAGGAACATACTTACGTTCGGTGCCGGATATACCTACGAAACAGTGAAGACTTCCAGGTACGGTGATCAAACCGAAAGAAATCAGCAAACCACATATGGGTTTTTTCAGCATGAATGGATGCCTGTGGAGCGATTGAGCGTAATTGCTGGTGGAAGACTGGATCACAATAATATTTATGGCGCTCAGTTTAGCCCGAAATTAAGTAGCAGATACGAGCTCAATTCTAAAATAACATTAAAGGGATCAGTAGGGGTTGGGTTTAAATCTCCAGATTTCAGACAATTGTATTTTAATTTCACCAACTCAGCAGCCGGAGGTTACAGCGTTTTGGGTACGAAGGTCGTGCAATCACAACTCGCATCCCTCGACACACAAGGTCAGATCGCATCGTATTTTTTCAATCCGGCACAAATTGGAAAGTTGGAAGCAGAACGTTCTGTGGCGGTTAATTTTGGTGCTCATGCAAAATTGTACGATTTATTATCAGCTGATTTCAACGGTTTTTACAACAGCATCAACAACCTGATTGAGACACAAATTGTGGCAACCACAACAAGTGGACAAAGCATCTACAGTTATAGAAATATTAACCGTGCGTTTACCAGTGGGTTAGAATCAAACTTTAGTTATCCGCTAAACTCGAATCTTAATTTGACACTAGGTTATCAATTGCTTTATGCGATGGATAAAGATGTAATAAGTGCGGTACGCGATGGAGATGTATTTTACAGGAATCAGAATACACTCGTCACAAAGCGGCTAAGACCGTCAGAATATTATGGTTTGTATAATCGATCTCGACATTCAGGTAATGTCAAATTATTTTATAGTAATAACCCTCATGGAATTGAAGCAAGTATCCGCATGATTTATCGAGGCAAATATGGGATAGGAGACATCCGGGGAAATATACAAGGAGAAACGATCCCACCATCAGATAATAATAGCAATGCAATCCTTGATGTGTATGACGATTTTGTTCCAGGTTATGCACTGATCAATGTTTCACTGGCTAAAACGGTAAAACAAAACATTCGCTTTCAGGTAGGTGTGGATAATTTATTCAACCATACCGAACCAATTTTTATTCCTAACCTACCTGGCAGACTTATTTATGCTAGTGTTGGTTATTCATTCAAAATAAATGTTCAACCTTAATTTATAATTACGTTTATGTCGATAAGATCAATTTTTGTTTCTGTACTTTTTGTGGGTGTAATTTCTTTACTGGTTTCTTGTAGCGAAGATGATCCAGCACCGGATTCCGTGGTATCCACTACCATTAGTGATCTTGATGCCGATTATGCCCCATTTGAACCGATAACTGGTCCCCCAACAGGACCGCCAAAGAGAATAGGTGAAACGAAGAAATATACATTATTCAGTTTTAGTACTGGCCAAATTGTACCTAACAGTGATAGTGCAACTACCAAGTGGGACATTGGATTCAGAAGTACTTCCATAATTATCAATAGCGGAACTAGCGGACCGGGTGCTACGCGAGCACAGGTTGTACAAGGTGTCTTTGAGGAAATCAGTGAAGCTCCTGAGTTAGGATACATTGCAGACAATACCCCTTCTTTTGTAATTGCCTCGAGCCCAAAGCCAAGTGCGGATGCCCCAGCAAACTATTGGTGGCAGAATGGTGGTTCGGGTAGTTCGACAATCGTTTCACCCATTCCTGGTCAAATTATTGTGATTAAGACTTCCGAGAATCGGTACGCCAAAATGGAAATACTTAGTTACTATAAAGGCGCTCCTGCTGCACCAAATAACATGACTGACTTAGACAGACATTATACTTTCCGATTTGTCTATCAACCCAATGATAGCCGTAAATTTGAATAAGAAAACAATATATGAAGAAAAGCCAACCTTGAAAGTTGGCTTTTTTATTTTTTGTTTATTCAGAGGTATGAAGAGCTATTGAAATAATTCAGTTAAGTTGAAAAATTCGTTTTATTTCTGATTATTTTCAAAGATGAATCTATCCAATAGAAACCTGTCCATTGATGTAATGCGGGGCTTGACCATCGCATTGATGATCATAGTCAACACACCAGGAAACTACGCAACCACCTATGCTCCCTTACTGCATGCCGATTGGCACGGATTTACACCTACCGATTGGGTATTTCCAACCTTTCTTTTTGTGATGGGGAATTCCATGAGTTTTAGTTTTTCAAAAAGTCAGTTAGAGGAAAATGGGCCTTTCTTGAAAAAAGTTTTCTTTCGGGCTTTGGTGATATTCCTGGTTGGGTACTTTCTGTTTTGGTTTCCTTTCATGAAATACAATGCGGAAGGAATATTGATTGCCAAGCCATTTGCATCAACGCGGATATTTGGTGTATTGCAAAGAATAGCCGTCACGTATTTATGCGCCTCGCTACTTATTCGCTACTTTAGTGCGAAAGGAGTCCT
>DATCZR010000342.1:0-19068 GCA_036525835.1 Cyclobacteriaceae bacterium | reverse complement strand
AGTTGCTATCCTAGAAAAAGACATTGTCGAGGTGGCGGATGCATTGTGCGATATTCAATACGTATTATCAGGCGCGATCCTGGAATTTGGCCTTGGCGATAAGTTTAAGGCGCTCTTTGAAGAAGTACAACGTTCCAACATGAGCAAAGCCTGTGAGACGGAAGAGGAGGCCATTGCCACGGTGGCTCATTACAAACAAAAGGATGCAACTGAATGCTATTATGAAGAGGCTGAGGGGAAATGGTTGGTATATCGAAAATCTGATAACAAGACTATTAAATCTATTAATTATTCACCTGCTGATTTGCAAAAGCTGCTGAATTCCTAAGTATAAAATTCAAATTGAAAGACGCCTGTGTTTCGGGCATCCTGAATTGGCTTTACTGCTATAATAGATTCTTTGTTGTAGGCTTCAATAAATTCATTACGGGCAATACGAGTCTTACTTCTCCCCGGTATTACTTTGTGGTATTGCATTCGCCCCGATTTATTGGCAGTCGCACTGAATAAAACGCGAAACTGAACTGGAATAGGGGAGGGGACAAATTTCATAACCTTTTCATTTATAGGTATTTCTGAAGTGAATGTAAACCATTTGATTCTGTACTTGGTTGTATTCTGATAAAAGTAAATACGCCCAGTTGGGTACGAAATTAAATTTGGATTCGTACTCTTTTATCTTTGTGCAAAGCTCCTGCACATAAAATCTTATTTGTTCAGGGTTCTTGCACCTGGAAGGAATCTCAAAGTTCCGATCGGTGAATTTCTTCAGGTCTGATTCTAACTGCGTTTGTTCGAATGTACTCATATTTTAGTGTATTATTACACATATATAATGCTTATTAATCCAATTATAAAATATTATTGTGTATAATTGCACATATTCTTTATAAATAGTGATTTTTAGCCTGAAATCGGGCATTATTCAATTAGCAAAAAATGAAAAAATCGATGGATTAGATGCTACTCTAGTGAGTTTATCGTTACCCAATAGCGGTATGCAATGAGGGCCTTCTCAAGTTTAGAAAGTTTGGTTAAATCACGATGGCTGAACCTAGGCAAAACCAATTTGTTGAGCCTGGCCAAGAGCTTAAACACGAGTCGCCTCATATGGGGTAATTGGTTTTTTGTGCGAACAAGTTATACAGAATAATGTTTACCTTTAAAAGCTGAATTATATAGTTAAAAAAATATGCAAGACATACCTGAAAGTCCGTTTTTAGAGGCATGGCATAATACGATGATCATCCTGGCTATCGTCATGTTTGCAGCGGGAATCCTTATCTATTTCTACTACAAACTTCGTGTTTCTCTCATCACAGATTACAAAGAAAAACATGATTTCATCAATACGCAGGAGATCAAATGGTTAAAGATAGTCCTCTATGCATTCGGCTTGGGATTTGCCATGATCATTAATTTATATGGAGCAGGAAAGGTGCTGGAAATGGGTGTTTGGTTTTTTGTTCGGGTGTTTATGTCATTGGCAGGTGCCACTATTGTAGGTTATGTTGGTGGATTGGTGTTGGAGTACTACTACCCCACAAAACTTAATAAGAAACTTAAGCGGTGGAGATACATGCCTCGGATCAATCCGCAAACCGGTAATAAAATGCGCCTGTTGAGCGAATCAGAAGAGGACGTGCACCTGGATGAAGGTATGATAGCTGAGGAAAACGTATTCTCAATTGACTATGATGTGTGGATAGATGAGAAATCTGGAGACGTGAAGATTGAAAAATACGATGGACATTTGATTGCTTTGCAATGTGGCAATTGCGGATTCTACACCATGAAGGTGATAAGGGAAGAAATCATTGAACATTATGATGACGGAAGTCCTAGTGAACTGCTAAAACATTATCAATGTGCTTATTGCAAAAATTTAAGGGCTACCCAGTTTCATGTTTCGAAAAAAGATAAGGAGGATTATTTACTGGAGAAACCTCATTTTGTCAGAAATACCAAGGATATAGACTTAATTAGAATTGAAATCCACTCAGCCTTGAAAGGCAAAAAGCATTTTGAGTTTCAAACTGTAGAGCAAGCTGAGCAATTTTTGAAGGAATTTGATTTTAATAAGGTGGCTTAGTCTCTATCATCTAAAATAAGGCATCTCATTTGCATAGCATCCGTATATGACTGAAGTAAAGCTGAATTTTATGAGTCGATTTTTTGCTGCTTTCTTGCTGAGCTTGGTATCGTTTGGGGCCTTTGCTGGTTCAACTTTTTCTTTTGATACGACTGATCTCCAACCAAAGGAAATCTATGGGAAAGAAGCAAGCGTGATCTCCTACATTCTTGATAATAACCACTATAGGAAAATTAAACTTAACGATTCACTTTCATCAGCGATTCTTGATCACTACATCGATGAGCTGGATAATAATAAAACATATTTTCTGGCTTCCGATATAAAGTCATTTGACAAGTTCAGGTTTGAGTTGGATGACCTGACTCGTAGAGAGGATGTGAGTGCGGCCTATGAGATATATAACGTATTTCAAAAGCGCTATTATGAACGCATGGATTATTTGATGGATAAGCTCATTAAGAAAACATTTAACTATGCTGTTGATGAGTATTATGAAACGGATCGAGATAAGGAGCCGTGGGCTCAGTCGGTAGGTGAACTCAATGAAATATGGAGAAAAATTATCAAGAGCCAGGGACTTAGTCTCAAATTGGCTGGCAAATCTCAAGCTGAAATTGAGGAGACTTTAAGAAAGAGATACGAGCGTTTTATTAAAAACATAAATCAATTTAATGCGGAAGACGTGTTTAGTGTATACATGAATTCTGTCGCAGAATCGTATGACCCGCACACTAATTATTTTTCTCCGAAGGCTTCAGATCTGTTCAAGCAGAGTATGAGCTTATCGCTGGAAGGAATTGGGGCCAGGCTGCAAACGGATAATGACTACACCAAAATATTTGAAGTTTTACCAGGTGGACCTGCTGAGAAGTCGGGTAAGCTTCACGTAAATGATTTGATCATTGCGGTAGGCCAGGGTGAGGATGGAGAATTGGTAGATGTGGTTGGATGGCGAATTGATGAAGTGGTTAAGTTGATAAAAGGACCAAAAGGCACAACCGTGCGTTTGCTATTGTTGCCTGCCGAAACAGGTGTGGGTGGCCCAACCCAAGAACTGGTTCTGGTCAGAGATAAAATTAAGCTGGAAGATCAGGCAGCAAAAAAGAGTACTATTAATTATCGGGTGGATGGCAAGAATTTGAAATTAGGTGTTATTTCTCTGCCTAGCTTCTACATGGATTTTGATGCCTATCAAAAAGGGGATCCAAACTATCGAAGTACAACACGAGATGTAAAGAAATTAATCAAAGAGTTGCAAAATGACGTCGTAGATGGCATTGTAATGGATCTGCGAAACAATGGGGGCGGCTCATTGGCTGAAGCTATCGACCTCACTGGCTTATTTATCAAAGAAGGCCCTGTGGTTCAAGTAAAGAACTCTTTAAATAAAGTAGAAATAGGGATGGATGATGACAAGAGTGTGACCTATAATGGACCACTCGTTGTGATGACCAACAGATTTAGCGCTTCTGCTTCTGAGATATTTGCTGGAGCAATTCAAGATTACAACCGAGGTGTTATTGTTGGAGAATCTACTTATGGTAAGGGAACCGTTCAGACTGTTTTGGATCTTAAACGATTTATCAACGACAAAGATGAGGTAGGTGAGTTGAAGCTCACTTTTCAAAAATTTTACCGGGTTACAGGTAGCAGCACGCAAAATAAGGGCGTAACTCCTGATGTTATTCTTCCTTCCGCCCTAAATGGCAAGCAGTATGGAGAGAGTTCTAACTTGAGCGCCTTACCCTGGGATGTAATAAAAGGGACGCCATTTCAGAAAGCTTCAGATGTGAATGACAAACTGATTGCCGGATTAAATCGGTCTTATCAGGAGCGAGCGAAATATGATCAGAGCCTGAAGCAGTATATTAGTGAGACGGAGGACTTAAAGAAAAATCTCGCTCAGACCAAGATATCTCTCAATGAAGAGAAACGAAGAAAAGAGATGGAAGAAGCAGAAAGGAAAAAGGCCATGAACAAGGAAATGAGTGCTAAGGTCAATGCCAATGACGGACTTGTGGCTGATGATCTCGATAAATTGAAAGACGAATACTTGCGTGAGGGCCTCCTGATTCTGTCTGATCTGGTTTCTAAAAGAATTGGGTAGCAAAACTTAATCACCTACTTGAATACGGTATAATGTGTATCCTTTTCCTTTATTAGATTCACCAATCCTTTTTCTCCCTCTTTATGTGTAACCCCAAGTTTTCTAATCTTGCCTTATCAAAATATATTAATATAAATCTAGTGCTAAGTAACCTTAAAATTTAACTATTTTAAAGGCTTATTATGTGTCCATAAAATTGTCAATGAATAAACAGGAATTAGCTAGATGAGCGAAGAACTGCTTAAGGCGATCGTCCAGTTGTTCGCCATTGTTGCGAAGGAGCGGATTACGGAAGATGAGCGTTCAAATATCAAGGAATTCCTTGGTCTTCATCTCAATCAGGAGTTAACTCGCTATTATCTAAACTTATTTGATGATTTCTGTAAGACTGCTAATCGGAGCGCAGTAGATACCAATTTAGATGACGAAACCCTGCAATTTGTAGATGACTGGTCGCAAATCATGCAGATTGCCAAAAAGGTAAACCAGGCGCTTACCATGCCTCAAAAGGCCGTTCTGGTGATCAAAATCATTGAGTTGGTTTATGCGGATGGTTCAATCTCTGAAAGGCAGGAAAATTTAATTTTCTATATCGGAGAAGCATTGAAGATTCGCAACAAGGATTTGCGTGCAATGCGGCAGTTTGTTGTGGGGCAGGACATTGAGGAATTGGCTTCGAAAAATATTTTGGTCATAGATGAGGGGTCTGACGATTTTGAATATCCAGGACCAAGAGTAATCGCCAAGAAGCTTACCGGTTTGGTGGCCATTCTCCGGCTGCAGGAAATCGAGACCTATCTGATCAAATACTTGGGAATATCAACGCTTTATTTGAATAGTGTCGCTCTAAAGAGCCGTAAAATCGATGTGTTTCCGACCGGCAGTACCATTAGGGGCAACAAGATAGATACCATTTACTATAGTGATGTGGTAGGTAAATTTTTGGTAGAAGAAGTAGAGAACGAAGTAAGTTTTGTTGCAGAGCATATCTTTTATCATTTTAAAAGCGGACGAGCAGGGCTACAGAATATTACGATCTCAGAAAAGGGCGGAAAGTTGATAGGTGTGATGGGGGCGAGTGGATCCGGTAAGTCTACTTTGATGAATGTGCTCAACGGAGCCGAGCGACCTTCTAGTGGCCGTGTATTAATTAATGGGATAGATGTACACGATCAGGAAAAGGAAATAAGAGGTGTTGTAGGGTTTATTCCGCAAGATGACCTGCTGATGGAGGACCTTACCGTTTTTGAAAACCTGTACTATGCGGGCAGACTATGTTTTGGGCACTTGAGTAAACATGAGATTGCACTCATTGTAGAAAAGGTATTGCTGTCTTTGGGTATTTCTGAAACCAGGAATTTGAAAGTAGGAAGCCCGCTTCAGAAAACGATTAGTGGTGGACAGCGTAAGCGGCTGAACATTGGATTAGAATTGTTAAGAGAGCCCACTATCTTATTTGTAGATGAACCTACCTCCGGATTGTCTTCTCGCGATTCTGAGAACATCATGGACCTGCTGAAGGAACTTGCTTTGCGGGGCAAAATGATTTTTGTAGTGATTCATCAGCCGTCATCAGACATATTCAAGATGTTTGACACGCTTATTATTTTGGATGTGGGCGGATTCCAGATTTATTATGGTAATCCGGTTGAGTCGATGGCTTACTTCCAGGAGATCGTGAATGCAGCCAACAAAACACCAGGTGCGTGTCCTGAGTGCGGTAATATCAATCCTGAGAAAATATTTAGCATTATTGAAACGAGAGTAGTAAACGAATTTGGAAGGTTTACCCGTACTCGCAAAATATCGCCAGGTCAATGGTATCAATATTTTAAGCAAAAAATAAAGATACCCAAGGTAAGCCCATCTCATGATCCAATTCCAGGAACACTTTATCTTCCTAATTGGCTCATGCAATTTTCAATTTTTGTTAAGAGAGATGTTTTATCAAAACTAGCCAATAAGCAATACCTGGCAATAAATTTTTCAATTGCGCCTATCCTGGCTTTGTTCATTTCCTATTTTGTAAGGTATTATGAGTTTGTTGGGGTTGATAATCCACGGTATACATTCTATCACAATAACAACATCCCAGTCTATTTCTTCATGAGCGTTGTGGTGGCTTTGTTCATAGGGCTAATTGTAAGTGCGGAAGAAATATTTCATGATCGAAAAATACTGAAGAGAGAACGGTATCTGCATTTAAGTAAGAGTAGCTATCTAATGTCGAAGGTATTTATTCTTTTCACACTTTCAGCGATTCAGACATTCACCTTTATCCTCATTGGGAATTGGATTCTTGAAATACCATTGACTGAGATCCGTTACTGGTTTATTCTTTTCTCGGCTAGTTGCTTTGCCAACATACTTGGGCTCAATATTTCTTCAGCATTTGATTCTGCAGTAACCATTTATATCCTCATTCCGATTCTAATTATCCCACAGTTGCTCATGAGCGGGGTGGTGATCAAATTCGATGAGTTTAACCCGAAAGTGGGAACACCGGATGGCATTCCACTAATTGGAGAATTGATGGCTTCACGGTGGGCTTTTGAAGCTTATATGGTTACCCAGTACAAAGACAATCAATTTGGAAAGAAATTTTATGAATTAAAGAAGAAGGAGGCACTTTCAAACTATAAAAGGATATACTATGTACCCGAGCTAAAATCAAAATTATCATTTGTGGCAAACCATAAAACACAATGGAGAGATCCTGGTGACAGTAATCCCGTAAAGGATGCACTTACATTATTAAAATCTGAATTAACTAATGAATTAGGCAAGATTGGCGGAAAGGAATTGTTTCCAGAAATTGATGATTTGGAGATTGGAAAATTTAATTTGGCAACCCAGGACAGTACAGTGCATTTCCTTGAAGCTCTTGAAAGATATTATTTACAAAGAGCAAATAAAGCGCGTAGTGATAGAGATCAGTTAGCGGCTTCCATGACTGATACGCCTGAAAAGCTGGAGGCTTTTAATGAGGCTAAAATGAAATATGAAAATGAAGCAGTTACGGATATGGTTGAAAATAGAAACAGTTTGAAAAAAATTGTGGAGTGGGATGGCCGCCTGATACAAAAGGAATATCCAATTTACTTTGAGGATCATCAGCCAAAACATTTCTTCGACATATCAGCTAACTTCTACAACCCTACTAAGCATTTTACAGGACGAGAATTCGATACGCTTTATTTCAATATAACCATGATATGGATAATGAGCCTGCTACTTTACATTACACTGTATTTTGACTTATTGAAGCGCGGAGTGCAGACTATAGAAAATAGAGTAAAATATAGAAAACGCGATAATAGGACCTAATGTATACACCTGTGTCAATAAGAGCGATATTAATTTTGATGCTCATTTTTTCAATTACACTTTCTTGTACGCATAAACCAGAGCCAGAAAGTGGATCAAGTGAGGACGCGGTAGCATGGAAAGAGATGGATGAATTTCACATGGTAATGGCGGAAAGTTTTCATCCTTTTCGTGACTCAGCTAATTTGGAGCCGGTAAAAATGTATGCTGCTGAAATGACGAAACTGGCTGAGCAATGGACCAACAGTGAATTACCGACAAAAGTCAATACTGAAGAAGTGAAATATATGATTGAAGAACTTGAAGAGGTAACAAACGTATTGGCAGACTTAGTGGAGGCGGGAGATGATGACGCGATAGGAACAGCATTAACCAATGTGCATGATAGTTTTCATCGCTTGCAAGAAGCCTGGTACAAAAACATGCGTAACCAGTAAGGGTAGATTACCATGTTGAAAATCGCATGGAACAAAAATTATGTGTTGCCACTGCTTCCCAACCATCGATTCCCGATGAGTAAGTATGAGGTGTTACCCGAACAGTTACTGTATGAAGGTACGATTACAAATTCCAACCTCTTTAGTCCGGAACCACTGGAAGAAAAGTGGATACTAAGAACACATTCCCATTCCTATTGGAAAAAGCTGGAGTCACTTGGCCTCACACCTAAAGAAGTCAGAAGAACGGGGTTTCCGTTAACCCGAGAACTTGTGCAAAGGGAAGTGATTATCATGAATGGAACGTTGCAGTGCGCACGTTATGCCCTCCAATATGGAGTGGCCATGAACATTGCGGGCGGTACACACCATGCATTTACTAATAAAGGAGAAGGCTTTTGTTTGCTGAACGACATTGCCATTGCAGCTAACTATTTGCTTGATAATAAATTGGCGAAACAGATACTGGTGTTGGATCTTGATGTGCATCAAGGAAATGGCACAGCGGAAATATTTAAGGATGAACCACGAGTATTTACATTTAGCATACACGGAGCCAACAACTACCCACTGCTAAAAGAGTCTTCCGATCTGGACATTGGATTGCCAGATTTTACTGAGGATAAGTTTTATCTCAATACGCTTCAATCTAATTTACCCAACCTGCTGGATTTGGTGCAACCGGATTTTATATTTTTTCAATCGGGTGTGGATGTATTGGCCTCGGATAAGTTGGGCAGACTTAGTCTGACTCGTGAGGGATGCAAGATAAGGGACAGAGTAGTGCTTCAAGCTGCCAAGGCAAATCGGATACCCTTGGTGGCCAGCATGGGAGGTGGCTACTCTGCTGACTTAAAGGATATCATTGAAGCCCATGCCAATACTTACCGCCAGGCTCAGGAGATTTTCTTTTGATTATTCTATATTTAAAGATTAAGGGCACCTAACCAGATACTGTATGGATAGTGATGTAATCACCATTGAGCAAAAACGCAAGTTATGGTCGGTCATAGCAGCCTCCTCTGTTGGTACTCTCATTGAGTGGTACGATTTTTATATTTTCGGCAGCTTGGCTACTATTCTGGCAACTCAGTTTTTTCCGAGCGGAAATCCAACCATCGCGTTTCTTTCTACGCTAGCCACGTTTGCCGTTGGTTTTGTGGTTCGTCCTTTTGGTGCGCTGGTGTTTGGAAGACTTGGCGATAAAGTAGGTAGAAAGTATACATTTTTAGTAACGCTCGTGTTAATGGGCGGTTCAACTTTCGCCATCGGGTTGGTGCCAAGCTATGACACGATTGGTGTTTTTGCCCCTTTGATTGTGCTAGCGCTCAGGTTGTTGCAAGGACTGGCGCTGGGTGGAGAATACGGAGGAGCAGCCACCTATGTAGCTGAGCATGCTCCTGCCGCGAAACGTGGATATTACACCAGCTTCATTCAGACAACTGCTACGCTGGGACTGTTCGTCTCTTTAGGAGTGATATTGGTGGTTCGGCAATCCATGACTACCGAAGCCTTTGGTTCCTGGGGATGGAGAATTCCATTTTTGCTTTCAATCATTCTGGTTGGCATTTCTATCTATATCAGACTTAGAATGGAGGAGTCGCCATTATTTGCAAAGATTAAAGCGGCAGGAAAACTTTCTGTAAATCCAATCAAAGAAAGTTTTGGGAAGAAAGAGAACCTACGGATGGTTCTAATTGCCTTGTTCGGAATCACTGCAGGGCAGGGTGTGGTTTGGTACACTGGCCAATTTTATGCGCTTTCATTCATTCAGAAGACATGCAATATCGATTTTGTTCAATCCAATTATATCATTGCTGTTGCCCTTCTGATTGGCACACCATTATTTATTGTGTTTGGGAGTTGGTCTGATAAAGTCGGTAGAAAATACATCATGATGGTTGGATTAATATTGGCGGTATTAGCTTATCGCCCGATATATAAGGCCATGTATTTTCAGGCAGATGTGAGCCAAAAAGAATTAATCAGCGAACAACAGTTGAACATGGATCTAAAAACTCAGCTGGCGACCATCCAAAAGTCTTATTCAGATGGGACCACATTAATTGAAAAGCAAAACTTAACTACCAAAGTCACCTCCCAAACTCAAATTATATTGGGCAATGATCCATATTGGTATATGATATTGCTTATTGCGTTACAGGTTGTGTTTGTAACTATGGTATACGGACCCATTGCTGCATTCCTGGTTGAATTGTTCCCCACGCGAATAAGATATACTTCCATGTCTTTGCCTTATCATATTGGCAACGGCATTTTCGGTGGACTTACCCCACTGATTGCCACAAGTCTTTATGCATTCAGCCAGTCCGACCTTAATCCAAGCGGAGACCCATTTATTGGCCTATGGTATCCTATCGGTGTGTCAGCGATTAGTTTTGTCATCGGAATGTTTTTTTTAAGTAACAAAAAGCGGGGAGAAGTACTGGAAGAATTAAATTGATCCATGGCTAAGAAAGTGCAATGGACGCAAGTTGGGAAACGCAAGTTGGAAGTGTCCAATTTGGATAAGGTTCTTTTTCCTGAAGACAATATTTCCAAGGCTGAAATTATCCAATACTATCTTCAGATTGCTCCGACACTATTGAATCACATCAAAGGAAGAGCACTTACTCTTATTCGTTTTCCGGACGGAATTCATGGAGAAAGTTTTTATCAAAAGAACCGTCCAGAGTGGGCGCCAGATTGGCTTGAGTTCATCAAACTGGGCAAGGAAAAAAAGGACTATATCATTGCCACCGAGCCAGCCTCATTAGTGTGGTTGGCAAATTTGGCTTCTTTAGAATTGCATCAACTACATAGTCGCAAGCCCAATTTTGATAAACCCGACTACATGGTATTTGATTTGGATCCACCGGAAGGATCCGATTTTAGAAAAGTGGTGGAGATTGCTCTTGACCTGAGAGTCTATCTTGAAAACTTTGGCTACGTACCCTTTGTGAAAACCACCGGGGGAAAGGGCGTACATGTTTGTGTACCTATCGAGCCGAAATGGGATTTCTCCACCGTGTTTGATACCGCGCAAGCCATTGCGCAACCCTATGTTGAGAGCAAGCCAAAGGAACTGACCTTGCACATTAAAAAGGAAGCGAGGAAGGGTCGCATGCTGGTTGACATTTATCGCATTCGACAAGGGCAAAGTATTGTATCACCCTATAGTTTGAGGGGTAGGATAGGAGCGCCAGTTTCCATGCCACTCTTGTGGGATGAATTGGAAAAGGTCAAATCACCAAAAGAATTTAATATACGTTCAGCGCTGGAAAAAGTGCTTAATGCGGGTGACGCATGGGAAGGAATTGATGCCTATGCGGTGGAACTGCATACCCAACGCAAAGCCAAAATAGCTAAGAAATTACCACTTAACAAAAAGCATAAGACTCCTGAACAGCTGGATACTTATGAAAAGAAAAGGGATTTCACCAAAACACGAGAACCGCTAGCTAAAATACTGGAAGGAGGTGGAACCAATTTTGTAGTTCACCGGCATCATGCGACTAACCTTCATTATGATTTGAGATTGGAACAAGATGGCGTATTGAAATCATGGGCCGTGCCCCGAGGCATGCCTCCACTTCCCGGTATCAAGCGATTGGCGGTTCAAACGGAAGATCATCCCATGAAGTATCTGACGTTCGATGGCAAGATTCCCAAAGGCCAATATGGGGGTGGCGATATGTGGATTTATGCCCTGGGCAAGTATCAAATCACCAAAGACAAAAAGGACGGGTTTTATTTTAGACTGAGCAGCAAGGAACTCAATGGAGAATACCGAATTTACAAAATCAAACAAAAGGAGTGGCTGCTGGAAAGGGTAGATATACCCCAGGTGAACTTTCTCCACGACCCCATTGAGCCCATGCTTTCAGAAAGTACTCCTAAGCCTCCCATTGGCGACAATTATATTTATGAAGTGAAATGGGATGGTATCAGAGCCATGATTGCCATAGAAGATGGTGTGATCAGAATTAGAAGCAGAAATCAGAACGACATGACCAAGCAGTTTCCTGAATTACAAATACCTGAAAAAGCTTTCCGTGCTAATTGTGGCTTGTTCGATGCCGAGATTGTTTGCCTCGACAAGACAGGCAAACCAGAATTTAAAAAGGTGATCAACCGATTGATGATCTCAGGCGATTCAAACATTGAGAAATTATCCAAAACTAATCCGGTCTATTGTTATGTATTCGATTGCCTTTATCTGGACGGAAGAAGTTTGATCAACGAGCCCTTATTCAGGCGCAAGGAATGGCTCAAAGATTCAATTAAAAAAGATACACCCTATCGCATCAGTGAATCTGTGGATGACGGGCTATCATTATTCGAGGCGGCCAGGGAACACAACCTGGAAGGGATCATGGCCAAAGACAGAGCAAGCCGTTACCTGCCTGGCAAACGTTCTGACGGATGGCTGAAAGTGAAAGTGCGAAATACGAGGGAGTGCGTAATTATTGGGTACAGCAAAGGCAAAGGCAACAGGAGTGAAGCTTTTGGTGGCTTGCATATAGCAGAAATAGAAAACGGAAAGCTGGTTTACAGGGGTAAGGTGGGATCCGGATTTACAGATGCGGCTATTAAGAATGTTTTTAAGCTTATTAAAAAACTAAAAGAAACGGAAAAGCCTGTGAAAGACAAGGTACTGGATGATAAGTCAAGCACCTGGGTGGAACCAAAATTATTCGTAGAAATTACCTTTGCCTCATTTATACCAGATAAGAATTTTCGTGAGCCCGTGTTTGTGAGACTGAGACCAGACTTGGCTTACCCCATTACTTATTGAATACCGCATATTTTATTCAACACTTTTTGTGGAACTTCAAATCCATTAAGCTGTGCAGATTTTAAATCCTTACACGCATCGATGGAATTACCTAAACTATGCTTAGCCAGTCCGCGATTATATAAAGCTGTACCATAAGAATTGTGCAGAATTAGGGCAATGTCATAATCTTTGATAGCCTCTTCATATTGACCTTGTGTGTACAACAAATTGGCCCGGTGAAGCCATACTTTTCCCATTTCACTGTCAAGCTTTATGGCTTCACTGTAATCATTATAAGCACCATTCCAGTTTTGTACCTTTTCTTTGGCCAAGCCGCGGTTCAACCAATACTCGCTAATGGTTGGATCAAGTCTGATGGCTTCGCTATAATCACTTATGGCCTCAGCAAATTTGCCTTGCTCTATCTTTTGATATCCCCGCTCTGCATATGGAAACGAAAGTGCAGGATTTTTGGCAATGACTTCCTCCAGGATTTGGTCGGCATTGTCATCATTTCCTTCCATTCGAGTTAACTTGCCCAGGTTCAGCAGGGCGATGCTATGATCTGGATTGATTTGCAAAGCAGATTCATAGGCAATTTTAGCTTTTTCAGATTGCCCAAGAGTTTCATAGCAAAGTCCAGCATTGACAAGGTATTCAGGATTGTAAGGACTGCCTGATATCGCTGAATCAAAATGACTTAAAGCGTTTTCGTATTCCTCCAGCTCTAATTCAGTTAATCCAAGGTAATTGTATAGGTGTGCCCTGTCATTATCATGTAAGGTGTAAACTTGATTAACCCCCTGATTAAACTGGTCTTGTCTGAAGTATATGGCATTTGTTTCTCCAGTGGGCAGGATCAATAATCTCTGAAAATCCGCTTTAGCCATGACCCATTTTTTCTGGTTGAACAAAATGAGTGCGCGGTTGAAAAGCCCTTCGTAATGAGTTGGATTCAGTTCAACAAAAATGGTGTAATCCCTTAAGGCCAGTTCCTCGATATTTTGCTTTTCGTAAATCATGGCTCTGGAGAAGTAGGCTTCAGCAAAAAGAGGATTGAGGTTAAGCGCTTCGTTGTAGTTGATGAGCGCATTGTCATAATCTTGCAGCTCGAAGAGTTTTTCCCCCTTGTCGAAATAATATTGGTGACTGGCGCTTGGCTTTTGATCAACTGGAATTTGAGAGAGTCCAAATTCAGGAACAATCGCTAGCAAGCCCAGAAATAAACGATTCATACCTAAAGGTACGACCAGATAAGGCCACCTTCAAGAGGTAAATCTATTCACGCAAAGAACAAAACATATGCAGCAGGCTGGTGTCTGGAGCGTATGGCAAAAGTTACGAAACAATCCAAAAATCATCGTCCACGAAGGGCCTGAGCAGATATAAGAGGCATATACCAACTTCGACTTGAACATGAAAGAACGCCTGCCAGTATTTTCAAGTTTTCAGGTCTTTGGGTATCAGGGAGGATGTGTTCTATCAATCATTCAGCTCTTTTAAGGCACTGGATAAGGCCATCTGATTTCCTTAGTAAAGGATATCACGGTTAGGTTCTTGAATCAGATGGCCTTTACAGCGGCCACCAAACCAATTGAGTTGTTTATTGACGGTCCTGTTACTGCGATGTAGAATTATTGATTTTGTGCTTTAAAATTTTGAAAACAAATTCACTGTCAATATTTTAGTATACACTATTTAAATTTTTAAATTAAGTAAAATTTGTAACCATGCGTGCCATCTGGAAAGGTCATATTCAGTTCTCTCTGGTCAATATTCCGGTAAGGATCTATAATGCCATTGATTCAGGGCAAACCATCAGTTTTAATTTATTGTCTAAAGATGGCCATAACCCGGTTAGCTATGAAAAAAAGGATAAAGTGACCGGTAAGCCATTAAATGCGGATGAAATCGTTAAAGGCTACCAGTATGAGCCGGGTCAGTTTGTAATTATGGAACCCGAGGACTTTGCCAAAGTAAAATTGAAAAGTACGCGTGTCATCGAGATCGAAGGATTTGTCAACGCAGAAGAAGTTCATCCGACCCTATTTGAGGCACCTTACTTTATAGGTCCTGATGGTGACGTGGCAGCCAAGGCGTATGGATTGTTGTGCAGCGCACTTCAGCAAAGTGGCAAAATTGGTGTGGGCAAAGTGGTACTCAGAGATAGAGAAACTCCGGTGCTCATCAATCCGCATGAATGCGGTATCATGATGTATCGGTTGAGGTACCCTAGCGAAGTTAGAAGTATTAAAGAAGTACCCCAATTACTAGAAGTTAAAACATTTGATAAGGAGCAACTTAAGCTTGCTAAAACATTAGTGGATTCAATGACTACGAAATTCTCAAAAATTAAGATGAAGGATCACTACTATGATGCGTTGAAATCAATCATAGATGCTAAAATTGCTGGTAAAGAAATAGTTAAGGTCACAGAGGAAGAGCCAGAAGTGGTTGATATCATGACTGCTCTCAAAGCGAGTATCGACAAGGCGAAAAAGCCAATGGAGAAAGCCAAAGGAGCCTCCGCCAAACAAAAGAAAGCGAAAGCGCCAGCCAAGAAAAGCAAGGCCAGCTAGTACCTACTTTCAGATTGTTATTTGAATCCTATATCTTTGCCGTGTGGCAAAAGTGATCAAATTTCCAATTCAGACTCCTGAGAAATTCGGGTTCAAACCAGTTCGAAGGAGAAAATCAACTGAAGCCAAGAAACCAGGCCAACTAGATCTTTTCAAAGGCGGAAAGTTGGTCAAACTCAATCAACTCACTTCGTTTGAAGAGGCTTTGCTGCTTGATGAACATGGAGATGATAAAGCAAAAGCACTTTATCAGCAGGCAATAGCTGAAAACGATTCGGTTGCTGATGCCTACTGCAATCTGGGTATCCTGGAGTCAAAGGCAAAAAACTATATTAAAGCTATCAATTGCTTTACCTTGTCCTTAAAGGAGGAGCCTCGCCACTTCGAATCGCACTATAACCTGGCCAATTTATATGCAGAGATTGGCAATTTTCCACTGGCCAAGATACACTACGAAATCTCTATTGAAGTGGAACCCAGTTTCCCTAATAGCCATTTCAATTTGGGCCTTACTTTGGCCATGAATAAAGAGATTGAGAATGCTATTCTTTCTTTGATGAACTACAGGCGATTGGTCTCATCTGCAGATCGGGGTTACGCTGATGAACTTATTTCGGCGCTCACCAGAAGTACCCAATAGTTATTTTTCCGGTTTCATCAAGTTTTTTTTACTGCGGTAGATTAGGTCCAGCAATCCCATAGAGCATCTGACTGTCAATGAAGCCTAATAATTCAGGTCAGGGTGCTTTTTAGCCAGGATGGCCAAGACTGTCGTCATAATAAAGTCTGTTGAAGCTATTTTATCAAGTTCATTATCAATAGTTTACATCAAAAATTAAATCATAACTTACTGAATATTAGGATATTTAGACCCCTTATCTTATCTTTAAATTCAAGTTAATCGATGAGTGCTATGCTAGTATTTTTTGCCATCGCGTCTGTTTCCATTTTTGAGCTGGGCCTTTGCTTTTTATGTCTGCATTTAAAGCAGGCAAGAGCAGTTTAGGTATTGCTTTTGGAAATGATATGAATTTGAGAAAAATGACTTCCAACTTTTAGTAGGATGTCTGCATTTCCTTTTTAGTTCTGCTAAATTGCGGCCCAATTACAAAGCCGTGAACTATCTATCCGCAGAACAAATATCAAAATCATTCAATGACAAGTGGTTATTCAAAAATCTCACTTTGGGTATTTCTGCAGGAGAGAAGTTTGCTTTAGTGGGCGAAAACGGCACTGGCAAAACAACCTTATTGAAAATCCTCACTGGTGAGTTATCATCCGATTCAGGTATGATAAGCCTTAGAGAGGGAGTTAGGCTTGGGTATCTGACCCAGCAACCCAATGCACCTGATCATTTGACCATCAAGGAGATTTTATTTGACGAGAAAAATAAGCTGGCAGCAGCCGTGATGAGATATGAGGCTTGTGTACACGATCCAGCTACTTCTCCAGACGTGATGCAGGTAGCACTAGAGGAAATGGAGGCCTTGGATGCTTGGGAGTTTGATGCCAAAGTAAATGAGATCACTTCACGACTTGGGATTACCAGCTTTGATCAAACGTTTGCTACACTTTCTGGTGGTCAGCGTAAGCGGGTCTTCATGGCCAAAATGTTGCTTCTCGATCCAAACTTGCTCATCATGGATGAGCCTACTAACCATCTTGACCTGGAAGCTATCGAATGGTTAGAAAATTATTTATCGGGGCAGAACATTACCCTGATTATGGTAACTCACGATAGATACTTTCTGGATAATGTGGCTACCACAATAATTGAACTCGACAAGGGCAAGCTTTATACTTACAAAGGCAACTACGCTTATTATCTTGAAAAGAAATCAGAGCGGGAAGAAATTTTGAAGGCAGAGGTTTCCAAAGCGCGAAACCTGCTTAAGAAAGAATTGGAGTGGATGAGGCGTCAGCCTAAAGCGAGAGGTACGAAGGCAAAATACAGAGTGGAGGCTTTCTATGATCTTAAAGATAAAGCTTCACAAAATCTGAAGAAGGATAGGCTCGAATTGGACATTAGGGAAACACGGCAAGGTGGTAAGATTATTGAATTGCACCATGTAAATAAAGCCTTCGGCGAGCGCAATCTGGTAGACAACTTCTCCTATATTTTCAAAAAGAAAGATAGGATAGGTATAGTAGGAAATAATGGCGTGGGTAAGTCCACCTTCCTGGATCTTTTGACATTAAGGGCCAAACCTGATTCTGGCGAAATATTACCTGGACAGACCACCAAGATTGGATATTTTACACAAGAAACATCTACCCTTAATCCAGATCATCGCGTGATTGAGGAAGTAAAAGATATTGCTGAATTTATTACGCTCGCAGATGGGGCCCAGATATCAGCTTCTTCTTTTTTGGATTTGTTTCTGTTTCCGCCAGAGAAACAATACAATGTTATTGGCAAATTAAGTGGGGGTGAGAAAAAACGTTTGCAATTGCTAAAAGTGCTCATCACTAATCCCAATTTTTTGGTTTTAGATGAGCCCACCAATGATTTTGACATTGAAACTCTCAATGTTCTGGAGGACTTCCTCGACAAGTTTGCAGGCTGTTTGGTGCTGGTGTCTCACGATCGATATTTTATGGACCGGCTGATCAATCAGTTGTTCGTTTTTGAAGGAGATGGAAAAATTAAATTCTTTAACGGAAACTATTCTGATTATAAAGAATATAAAACAGAGTTGGAGAGTAAAGAAGTTTCGAAAGTAGAATCGAATGCAGACTTCAGGGCAAAGGAAGTTCAATCAGATAGCAAGAAACTATCTTATACTGAGAAAAAGGAACACGAAAAGCTGGTTGCCGAAATTGAGAAACTAGAAAGTGAAAAGGCGGTCCTCATTGATAAACTAAGTTCCGGAACGCTGGCCACTGATGAACTTGTTGATAGTTCAAAGAAGATAAAATTGCTTACCGATCAAATTGATTCCAAGACCTTGCGGTGGTTGGAGCTTGAGGACATCGGTTAATACCACACTTGGTGGTATATAAGCAATCAGATGGACCAATACCTTGGATGAGGTCAGATTAGCATAATAATTGGCTAAATTTATGTTTTAAGAAGACTGATGTTGAATATGCCGTTGATACTTTACCTTTTGCTTTTCAATCTATCTGGTACTGACCAGGATTCAATTCCTTTCAAACCTGCAGAGGAGTTTGAATTTGAATTGAAGCTGGAGCTTCGCCCTAAACCTGGATTGGAAGAGGAACCAGATGTGGGTCATATTATTTATAAGATGAAGTCGGATAATGCCAGTGTGATAGAAGCCAACAAGCAAACTTATGATCCAACCACGCTGGCTTATGCTTCAATGAGCATTAAGCCATTAAAGTTATCTGATGATGAAGAACGTGTGCGCGTTGCCGACAATTTGGGCAATAGACTTTACAATAGAAAAGCAACATTGGAAGACCGCATCGAATTTGAAATGGGTTTTGTTGACGACTTGAAAGATCATATCTCACCTTACCAATTTGAAGTTATATTTTTTACCAAGCGTAGGGAAGTGAGTCGAGTATTTGTCTATTCCGACAAGGATGGCAACCTTATTATTAATGAAGAGATCCGGGATAAGTTCTAGTAACCCTATCAACCATTCAATTGCAGTATTCAACTAGTCATATAACTAATTCGTAAAACCACTCAATTCGTTGTTACCTTTTTAACTTTGAGCCGTTAAATAATATTTGCATCAACAGACATCAATATGCGATTAGCACTTCTCTTC
>DATCZR010000341.1:0-9789 GCA_036525835.1 Cyclobacteriaceae bacterium | reverse complement strand
AATTTCATCTTCTGTAAATGAGGCGTCTACGCCATATTGTACAGGCAGTGCCCATGAAGTGACATCATAAAACCCATGACCTTCTTTTTTGGCATCAAGGCCTAACTTACTATCGCGTAATCTTCTGGCTTCTACTTCGCGCAGGAATACATCTTCCATTTTCGTATCTGCCTCGAAGAGAGTTTTAAGAAAACGTTTTTTTGGCTGACGAAGGGGGATGATGTAGCTGCCCGCAGGAAATGTTTTGGCTTTGAAGTTCCTGTCAAAATAGGTTTGAGATCTTTTTGCTGATACCGGTGAATTGGTCTTATACACTTCAATATGGTGCTTCAGTAATAAATCAATCAGGTCCTTTGTTCTCCCTTCATCTTTTTGTTCATGAATGACATATGTTTTGAAGGGTTCAGAGGAAGTTTCATCCATGCCGCTTTTAAAGAAATTATAATAGTCGGTAAGGATGGCCTTCCGGTTATCGGCCAATACTTCGAGGGTGGCAATGTCAGCGGTAAAATGCTGGTGTATGGCATTTCTTAGCGTAGCAATCGAGCCGTCTGCTCTTCTCCAGGCATAACCTTTTTTGCCGCCACCACTGGTTTCATAAGTGGCTGCGATGGCACCATTAAAGGCCGGGTAAGAATCCCAGTACCCCGGAAAATATAAATCATAATTTTCAGCTTTAGCATAAGTCCACCCGTATTGGTCAAAGGCTTTAGAAGTATTTCTGCCTATGGTCGTTGACCATTTTCTCAAAGATTCCGGATAGTTATTGTTCATGGGCAAGGCGAAAGGTCCCATGTAGAATTCATTGGGTTCTCCGTGGTTGTCGATCCATACTTGTGGGTTCCAGTGATGTAAGGCTTTAGATGCCGCTTGTGTTTCTGGCTGTGTTAATGCGAAGGCATCCCGGTTGAGGTCAATTAAATAGTGATTACCATCGGAGCTGATAAACCATTCACCTTGGTGTTCGGATGCGTTGGGGTCGGGGTTGCCGTTTCCAATGGTGTTCGCTTTCATCCAGGCCACAAAAGGCTGGTGACTATCTGGGTTGAGGACCGGATTGATGATCACCACGGTGTTATTGATGATCTTCATCGTGAGTGGGTCAGTTCCAGCCGTCAGTTGGTAAGCCACTTGAAGGCTGGCCTCAAAGGCAGATGTCTCGTTGCCATCGGTTCCGTAATTCATCCATCCAATGGGTACGGTGTTTTCTGCAATCTGATTGGCTTGGGCCAATGACGTAGATCTTGGATCTGTTAATTTTTGAATCGTACTTCTTATTTCTTCCAGCCTCTGTATGTTTTCCGGACTGCTGATGGCGATCAGCCAGAGTTTTCTTCGTTCAATAGATTCTCCATACTGAAATACTTTTACGCGTTTTGATGAGGCTTCCAGACGATGGATGTAATCTACCATCTGGAGGTTGTCAGTGAGGTAATCGCCAATCTCATATCCGAAGACAGATTGAGGGGTAGGTACATTAGCATCATAAGTACCATTGGGAAGCCATTGATATTGACCAAAGGAACATGAACAGGAAATAATAAGTAGGGGTAATAATAGTTTGCGCATAGGAGTAGGGTTCAAAACAGGAAAGTAGTTAAAGCGGCAATGTTTTAAAAGGCTAACTTGAGGGGTGGTTTTAGAGGTACAAGATTGGAGTCTGATCTTTATTAAATTGATGCAAAGGTTAGTGCAGTAATCATAGAAATAGGTTTGTTATTAAATAGTTACAGAAAGTAAACAATTATACTTGCAATGAATTCCCTAAATCACCGATAATTACAGATATGGATAAGATAGATTGGATACAAGTGGCGGGACATGTGGGTGCTTTGCTGAGCAGCCTTACTTTCGTTCCTCAAGTTTATAAATCGTGGGTGAGCAAAAGTGTGGCAGACCTGAGCTTTGCCATGATGTTGATTGTTTTTAGCTCCACTATCGTGTGGTTGATATATGGGATATCATTAAATCTATGGCCGGTGATTTTAGCCAATGGTTTCATTGCTGTAGTCGCGCTTATTCTTATCTATTTTAAGCTTACGTTTAGGAAGAAGTACGAAGTGATTCCGTAGTTGGTTCATTTGGGGCTACTTGATCTCTTTGCGAACTTTGTGTGTGCTTTGCGAACTTTGTGGTTAGTTTTTAACCACAGAGAACACAGAGAAGGCACAAAGTGCACTGAGAATACAGAATGATACTCCTTTGAATAAACTAAAATTTCTCTTGTGGTGCCGCGTGTAAATTTACCGCAGAGTCGGTAAGACGCAAAGAATTCGCAGCACCTTCGTGGCAAAACGTGTTATTCTCTGTGATCTCTGTGTCTAGCCTTCGTGGGCTTTGTGGTAAAGAAATTAATTAACCACAGAGGGCACAGAGAAGGCACAAAGTGCACAGCGAATTATGGTTATTCCTTAAATAAACTAAAGTTAGCGTTTTGCACCGCTTGCTTAAAGGCTTCCCAATCGCTTGCAAAGAATTTATCTACCTCATCCATGACCGGCTTGATCCTTTTTTCGGTATCGGCAACAATCCTTCTTTGCGTTTCTGTTACGGGAAATGTAGTGTCTTGTAAATACCTCCGTGCAGTCCCAAGTCTTTCTGAAACCAGAGTAGGATCGTCACTGAAACCCTGAATATCATCGGGTGGATTTATTTTACCGATGAGCGCATTAATCTTCTTTTGGGTTGAGTCTGCCAGTTGCTTTAGTTTGTTGTTTGTTTCATTCTTATCTTTCTCTTTAAGCTGTGATAAAATCAGGTCTATGGTTTCTCTAGATTCTTTTAAACGATCTGTTTGCTGCGTGGCAGAAGCAATTACCATATTAAACTTATCAATCATCTCAGCTTTTTCATTCATTTCACTAATGCTCATGGGTATGTTTGGATCGAGCTTCACCTCAACAGTGGTTGAGTCTTTGAAATTATTGTAGCTGTAAACGACCTTGTAGTTACCGGGTGTCACACTTCTGCCACCGCGTTCGGGAGCATCATCTTTGGGTTTGTTGCTGTCAGGTGATCGCTCGCCCTTGACATCAAGCTCCCAGTAGATTCTATTGAATCCTTTTTTAGGTTGATGCCTTAGCGTACGAATGAGCTTATTGTAATTGTCATAAATGTTTACACTGATTTTAGCTGAATCCTTTTCATTGGATACAGCTTTTAGATCTTTGACATAATAGGTAAGCATCGCCCCGGACATTCTGTTTTCACCTTCATATAGGGCATTGCCAGTGCTGCGATATCCTCCAGGGTCTCCCTGATTAATAATATAGGCTGTGGGCGCTTCAAACGCTTTAATACTTTTTGAGGTGGTGGTGGCGTATCCCGTCTTAGCGAGTTCTCGCAACGGCCTGATGTCATCCAATATCCATACAGCCCTTCCAAAGCTACCAATCACCAAATCTGCCTCTCTTGGTTGAATCGTAAGGTCCATGGTAGAAACGGTAGGGTAACCACTGGTCCACTTGGTCCATGTTTTGGCGTCATCAATGGAAACGTACAATCCATATTCAGTGCCTAAAAACAAAAGATTAGAGACCGTAGGATCTTGAATGATGGACAAACAATATCCATATACATTTTGATCGTTTGCAATTCTGGTCCATGTTTTACCCAAATCTTTTGTCCGATATAAATATGGACTCCAATCGTTTTGCCTGTAATTATTGATGATAACAAAGGCTTCATTCACATTGTGAGTAGAAGCCTGGATTTGTGCTACCCATGCATTCCTGGGTGCTCCCGGCATTTTACTGATTTGATTCGCCCACGTTTGCCCTCCGTTGGTGGTCAGCTGCACATTGCCATCGTCAGTGCCTGCCCAAATTATTCCTTTTTGCATAGCGCTTGGTGCAAGCGTTAAAATGGTGGTATGATTTTCTGCACCGCTGTTATCTAATGACAAGCCTCCCGTGGTTTCTTGTTTTTGTTTTTCCGGATCGTTGGTGGTGAGATCAGGTGAAATTTTCTCCCAGGTTGCACCCCGGTCGGTAGACTTCATCACATATTGACTACCCATATATAAAGTTGTTTTGTCAATGGGGTCTACTGCCAGTGCAGCATTCCAATTGTACCTGAGTTCTTCTCCACTGGCCAGGAACGGTTTTACGAACTGGCGGGCGCTGGTTTTCAAATCATAGCGCATGATGTTTCCACCCTGCGACAGTGAGTATCCATATCGTCCTTCATTCATTGGATCGGGCACCACATCAAAGCCATCGCCGCCACCCACACGTTCCCAATTCATATTGCGAATGCCATACCTTCTCCAAATCTGACTTGGCCCGCGCCACGAACCATTGTCTTGCAAGCCTCCATACACATTATAGGGTAATTCATTATCTACATTGATATGATAGAATTGCGCCAGTGGCAAGTTTTCAATGAAGCGCCATGTTTTCCCTCTGTCTCGGGAAATCACCGCGCCACCATCATTGCCGCAGATCAAAAAGTCAGGATCTTGAGGTAGAACGTACCAGGCATGATTGTCTACATGTACCAAGCCTGGATCAATGAGGCGCTCGAAAATTTTACCACCGTCATTACTTACATCTACATAAGTGTGTAGGTTGTAAATCCGGTTTTCATTTTGCGGATCTACAAATATGTCTGCGTAATAAAAGGGACGGCCGCCTATGTTTTTGGTGGAAACTAAACTCCAGTGCTCACCACCATCATCAGATTTGTAGAGTCCATTCTTTTTTGCTTCTACCAGCGCATAAACTATATTGGGCTGACTAGGGGCGAAGGCCAATCCAATTCTTCCCAGATCGCCTTTTGGTAATCCATCAGTCGGAGTTTTCTTTTTCCAGGTTTCACCAGCATCATAAGAAATAAATAATCCGGAGCCCGGTCCTCCGGAATTAAAGTACCAGGGCCAGCGCCTGTGTTCCCACATGGCGGCAATGATTTTGTTGGGATTACTTGGGTCTACCACCATGTCGCCAATGCCGGTCTTCCCATCCACAAATAAAACTTTACGCCATGTCTTTCCTCCATCAGTCGTTTTGTATACACCACGATCTTGCTGTTCTCCCCACGGAGAACCAATGGCGCCTACGTACACAATGTTGGGATCATCACGATGTACAATTACCCGATGAATGTTTCTGGTTCCTTCCAGTCCCATATGCTTCCAGCTTTTGCCTCCGTCTATGGACTTATAGATACCGTTGCCGCTATTAAGGCTGTTGCGTGGATTTCCTTCTCCTGTTCCTATCCATATCTCTGCCGGGTTTCTTTGGTTTACTGCCACTGCTCCAACCGAGGCAGCTTTTTCTTTTTCGAAGATGGGTTTGAAGCTGGTGCCTCCATTTTCTGATTTCCAAAGTCCGCCCGAAGCAGTACCGAGAAGAATTATTTCGGGGTTGCTCTCTACTACTTCAATGGCCGTCACGCGACCGCTCATTCCGGCAGGGCCGATGTTGCGTGGTGTAATGTCTTTAAACAAAGACATGTCGAGGGTTTGAGAGTAAAGGGAGGCGGATATCAAAATTCCGATGATGGTAGAAGTAATGAACTTGAACATATTGTCATGTTTAATGTAGATGCTAATTAGATATTTTAGCTGTGTCGGGCAAGGGAGAATGGACAGACGGTTTAATGTAATGGTAGTTATTATTAATAGTGCTAAAAAAGTTAACTGCAAAGTGCGCAAAGAAATCATCTCTAAGAGCGCGAGGAGAAACCACTTTGTGATTCTTTGTGCCCTTTGTGGTAAAAAGAACTTATTCGCGACCCTACCGCTTATTACAATGGCGTGTTGTCCATACCTCCTCCTGATATAGAAGATTAGAGCTATGATGCTCCCTTTTTGTTGCAGATAAATATTGACCTGTACTTTGTTTTACCCGATAGCCTAACAAATGAAGGAAGTCTTTGGCCAGGAATCGTGCGATCAGCAAATTGACGCGTAACGTTTTGCGGCTTGCATTATCCCAGCTTATTCCAGGTAGCCAGGTAAGCAGCTCGTCTATTCTAATTTTACGAAACGCAGAAGATAATTTGAGAAAGAAATAAGGAATGCGCTTAATAATAAAATAACCATCATCACCCATATTTTGATACAGCGGCATAAATATCTTTCCCTTGGTGTTAGCAACTAACAATTCATTATTACTAAATGCCAATGGTTCACCTCTTTTAATATTCTGGAAATTGACAAACCCTGGGTTCATGTGAAATTGCTCACCGTTGTTGATCCGATGGCGATGGACTATTTCAAAGACCTGTCCTTGCTCTTTTATTTTAATAGGAACAAACTCACAAAAGGAAATTGTCTCTGACGGCTCTAAAGATCCCGTGATCACTAATGAATGATAAATAAAAGCCAAATCATTTTCGATAGCGCTCATGCTATCGTGTTGCCCAGACTCAAATCCAATTGCGATGTAACCCAATTGATTGATGAAGCTGAGGATCGGGCCGTTTAAGTGCTCTTCAATACCAAGTATAACCGGAACCGGATAGTGCAATGCGAATTTCCTGTTTAGCAGGGTATCGTTGATGGTAATGAAGGGAATGGTGTTGCTTGAAGTGGAGTGTAAATCAAAAAAGTAGAATGGGCCACTATGTGCTGTTGCTATTCTTCTAAGCAACGTGAGAATGGAAACTAATTCTTCCTGTTCTGAATAATCTGGGTTTGATGACGCCTTTGGCTGCAACGCCATGGTAACCCTGTCATCGGTCCAAAGCCGGTTGAGATCTGAATCGATATATCTTTGGCCTCTCGCCAAGGCCTTGAGGTTGCCAGCAATTGTATAGATGGTGCCTCGAATCGGCTGCTTTGCTTCTTTTACATTGTCAATGACCTGTTGTAAAGCAAATACTCCTGAAGGTTCGTTGCCATGAATGCCACCGAAAAAAATAAGGATAGGTCCGGGTTCTTCTCCATCAATTTGGCCAATGATTCGGTCTATTTGTATTGAATGATTAAGGGCTTTACTGTGAACAATGGTCATTTCAACCGGGTGACAATATCATTTCTGGTAATAATTCCGATTAGCTTTCCATTTTCGACTACAGGTAAGCATCCAATTTTTTTTGCAAGCATGAGATCTGCGGCTTCGTCTACCAACATTTTAGGATTTGCTGTGAGTACCTCGTTTACCATAATGTCTTTGACTTCGGTAAGTTCGGGAAAGCCAATATTTTCATAGGTAATAATATTCTTGGAGGTAATAATGCCCGTCAGATTTTCTTCTGAATCTACTACTGGAACATGATGAATGTTTCTCCAATCCATGATGCTTTTCACCAGCGAAGCCAGGTCGTTGGGGTGCACCGTGAATATTTTGGTCGTCATGATTTCATGTACTTTTTTATTGATATAATCTGGGTAGTGGGCAGGTGCGTGCATTACATGACTCCATTCGTGAACTGGTTTTAAAGTCAATTGATTGGCATACATTTCATCCGTCAGCGCCTTGAGCGCATCATCTCTTTTAAGTTCTTTCTTAAGATTGCGAAAAGATTTTATAGTCCAGGATGCGCCCGTATTTCTGTTGCTTCTCAACTCAATGATTTGTAAGTAACGCTCGATGTCTGCATTATCAATTTTTAATTTTTTCAATCCATCGTATGCAATAGGCAAAAGAACTTTTCGAACCAAGTCCATTGCCGACAGAGTATTTCCTGTCCATCTCAACTGTGACTCTTTGCCATGACGGGCTGCCTTATAAAAGTTTCCCTTTGCATCTTCGAAGTCCATTTGTGTTTCTATCTGATCAAATTGCTCAGGACGCCCTAACATCAATCCAACCCAAAAGACAAAATTGGCTATCTCATCTTCCACGGAAGGGCCGGATGGAATGTATCTATTTTCAATCCTTAGGTGGGCAACGTCATTGGCAACACCAATGCATGGTCTGTTCCAACGGTATATTGTGCCATTGTTGATTTGGAGTGCTTTGAGATGCGGAATTCTTCCATCATGTAATTCCTGAAGTGAGTCTGTTAAGTTATCGGTAGTAAGGATCGTGCGGTGGTAAGCAATATCGTCTTTAAAGATATTAACGATGGAGTCGCGAACCCACTTGCTACCAAAAGTCACGCGTGGTGATTGATCTGTAAGTGAGTAAGAGGCCTTGCGTGTGTCTACGCTTTGCTGATATAGGGCGATACGCGTTTCGCTCCATAATTCTCGACCAAGCAACAGTGGAGAGTTAGCACAAACAGATAGCAATGGACCGGCTATGGCTTGCGACCAATTATAGCTGGATACCATATCTTCGGGATCAACTTGCAGGTGCATTTGAAAGCTGGTGTTGCATCCTTCAAATAAAATCGAATCATGAAGTACAGTAAGTTCATCTACTCCTTGCATATGAATACTAAAATCTCCACCGCGCAAGTTCACCGTTATTTCGTTGAGTAGATGGTATCGATCCATCGGAGTGAGGTATTCCAATGTAAGTTCTTGTTTGCGAATGGTGGGCAAAATACCGGCCAGCACTACTTTGTTATCATAGGCACCAGCTGCTTTTCTTGCTTTTTCGAGCATGGAGGTGAGTTGATGCTTTACCTGTTGAAAACAGTCAGCTTTGAGCTCTATTGGGTCGAGGTTTACCTCCAGGTTGTAGCGGGCCAGTTCGGTTGTGAAGTGTGGGTCATTAATATCTTTAAGGATATCAAGGGCTAAGGTAGAAGGACTGAAGTCAGGTTTAACAAGACAGAATTCCTGTTCCGCACCGATGCGAGTTATGCCACGTTCGATGAGGCCACGCTCGATCATAAGTTCCACTGCACGGATATCTTTGAGCAGGTGGCTAATGAATTGGGCGCGCTCCGAGTCTTCGATCTTTCTTACGTTGAAATTGCCCATGGATCACATTTGTATACATGGTCAAGATAGTGTTTGGGGCTGTTTCTCAATATGACCAGGGTCAGGTAGAGTAGTGATTTTTGGCTGATGGAGAAATTTCGCGCAAAGTCCGCAAAATTAAGCATGATCTCTTTGTGAAGCTTTGTGGTTCTTAGCGCCTTTGCGAAAAAAGCCATAACCGCAAAAAACGCAAAATATCAGGTTGCTAGAATTTTACTTTTTTATAATTATAGCCGCCCCTAGACAACTATCCGGAATTTTGAAGGCATCCACTAAAGGCACGGCTTCCTGTCTGGTCTCCCAACACAGTTGATTAACCAGTTTGCGGATAGCTTTGGTTTTTACCCCTTCCATATAACCATGTTCCAGATACCAGCCCCTATTCTTCTCGATTTGCGAGAGTGCAAACAAGTCACAAAGCTTTTTCAACACCGTTTTACACGCTTTGTCTTTTGTTTGCTTAACTTGTTTGATGAATTGTTCGAGGATGACTCGTTCAATATAGGCATGCCCCACGTTTACCAAATGATACTGAGTTTGATTAAAAGCATCAAACGAATCCATGCCGCGACTCAAATGCTTTTTCAATCGCTTGGCAGCAGTAGTTAGAATGTCTCGCTCTCTGTATTTAAAAGCACTCAACTGAAAATCAGGATCAAGCAAGTGTTCGTTATCGGTATTGCGGATGGTGACGTAGTTCATCTCTGAAATAGAAGTCTTCGCCTGTTCGGTTACGTAGTTGACGATGCCAAAAAAGTTGATGTTGCTAAACTCCTGCTTAAATTCTGTTAGTCTGCTCTTAGCCACCAGTTGCATAAGCACGGTGTTGTCTCCTTCGAAAGTAGTGTAGATATCACTATCGTTTTTTAGGATGTCAATTCTGTTTTCCGACAAATATCCTTTACCTCCGCAGGCCTCACGACACACCTGCAACGTGTTCGTGGTGTTCCAGGTAGTGAAAGACTTCA
>DATCZR010000340.1:0-3896 GCA_036525835.1 Cyclobacteriaceae bacterium | reverse complement strand
CTTGATGTACTTTGATTTCATCATAAGTAACCGCGCTCTCCAGTAAACTAACAACAGCATCGGCAGACTTCACATAAATTAAAGTCTCATAAAAATCCCCGGCCATGTTCACCGCAGCACCATCTATTTCAATCACCTGGATCATCCCCCCTCCCGTAGATAAGGCAGTGAGCGATCTGGTTTCCTTTTCATTTTTCAAAGTGATCTTGTAGGTATTGGGGTGCGTGGCACCGATGGGATGAATATCAATCTTAACCTCGATGCCGGCTTCTTCGATGGCCTGCAAATAGCCCGGCAATCTTTCATCGTGTGCCTCCCATCCCATGAATCCACCGAAAAGCCCCATGTCGGAACCTTGTCCTTTGTGTGTGGTGGCCAGCGACCCATTGGGGTCAAACTCAATGTACACTTCGGTGATGCTTCCACCCATCAGGTCCAGGCACAGTCGGCCAATACGGAGCGAGGCAGCACAATGCGAACTGGATGGTCCCCGCATCACGGGACCAATTACATCATTAAAAATACTGGGATAGCTTTCCATAATCACGACTTTTATTGAGGATGCCCCTACAAGATAAAGAATTAATATTATTCAGTAGTAAGCTGCTCAGCATACCAATGTTTGTCAAATCATCAGGCATTATCTTATCCAATTATTTGCCGCTTAAGTCACAAAATTTCATCTCTTACAAACAGACAAATTTTTCATCAGGATGTGACAATTGTCATTACTTTTTAATCCGTTAGGCAGTAAACTGAGTTCATATCAGTGGGTGAATTTCCACACAGCGTAATTTAAAGTGAATTCATTATGTCACAATCGCGACAACTTGCTGCCATTCTTTTTACCGATGTCGTAGGCTATACTGCACTCATGCAAAGGGATGAGGAGCAGGCCATCCATGCCATACGATGGCACAATGAAGCAGTAAGGAAGCACTCCGAATACTTTGGCGGTCATATCGCCAACTATTATGGCGATGGCTGCCTGGTGGTGTTCATGAGTGCGACAGACGCTGCGCATTGCGCAATTAAAATACAACAGGAGCTTATTCGGGAGAATATACCAGTTCGAATGGGTTTGCACCTGGGTGAAATATTCTATGAAAATGACAAGATACTTGGGGATGGTGTAAATCTTGCATCAAGAGTACAATCACTTGGTATAGGCAAGTCCATATTGATGTCATCCGTATTTCATGATAACATCAAAAATCACTCAGAATTCAAGATGCACTCTTTGGGGCACTTCCATTTTAAAAATGTGGACGAAGAGATGGAGGTATTTGCATTGACGGGCGAAGGTTTGCTCGTTCCAAAGAAAAGTCAGATGCATGGAAAATTGAAACTCCCTAACTATACGCCCCTACGACTTATTGTTTCTGTTATTGTGTTGCTTTTTTTGTTAACGGCTATCTATTCCTTTCTTAAAATGGATCGCGCAAAATACATAGAAGAGCCTTCGGGCACGTCCATTGCTGTATTGTCATTTAGCAACATGACTTCCGATAAGAATCAGGAATTTCTAAGTGATGGCATTGCTGAAGAGATCATTAATAGTTTATGCAAATTTCCTGAGCTCAAGGTAGCAGCCCGAACATCATCATTTTCATTTAAGAATAAAGACATCGACATTAAGACCATCGGAGATATGCTCCAGGTTTCCAATATCCTTGAGGGTAGTGTTCGTAGATATTCAGATACAATTTTTATTACATTACGCCTTACCAACGCCAGCACGGGATTCACATTGATGTCGGAATCCTATGAAGATAACTTTAACAATATTTCCAGGTTGCAGTCCTCCATTGCAATAGATATTGCCAGGAAGATCGGTACAAAGTTTTCACTGCGGGAAGAGCAATTATTGAACAAGAGAGCCATCAATGCGAATGCTTATGAGGCGTACCTGAAAGGCAGGGCCCAATTTATCAACGGCCCTCTAAATATGGTAAGTGGTGAGTTATTCAGAGCAAAAAAATATTTTGAGGAGGCAGCCAGATTGGATACAGCATTTACTGATGCGTATGCCTACTTATCACTTACCTACTTCAACATGACCGACTGGGCATTACCCCGATCAGAAAAGCAGAGAATAGAAAGTGCTTTGGACTCAGCAAAGTTGTTGGCGCTAAAAGCCTTACAACTTGATTCGCTAAACTCAGCCGCACACCTTGCCATGGGCAGCTATTATTTTCATGATTATAATTGGATTGAGGCGGAAAATGAAAAACGCAAGGCGGTAGCCTTAAATCCAGGTGGCACAGAAGAAAAATTTTTTTTAGCTTCATTCTTAAGTCAATTTGGTCAGACTGAGGAAGCGCTCGCGCTTGACAGACAGGCATTGGAAGTGGATCCCCTGGATCTTAACAGCAAACTGAAATATGCCCGCGATTTGTATCGTGCCCGTAAATTCAATGAGTGTATAACGTTGAGCAATCAGGTATTGCAGGAAAAGCCCAACTCGGGTGGTGCAAATCAATTCTTATGGCTTTCCTACTCGGGGTTGCAGCAGTGGGATGATGCCGGAAAAGGAGTGGCAAAATACTTTGAATTATCAGGAGATACGATACACCCTAAGTTCTTTGGTGAATTTGCCTATCATGATGCCATCGCAAAAATTGTTGAGTATTATCAATCTTCAATCCCAATGGAAGAGCAATGGATTGTGTTAATGGCCATGTATTATGCCGAATTGGGTGACAAGGACAATACGTTTAAGTATTTAAATTACATTATTGAGAATCGCCTACCTCAAATTAGCTTTATCAGTCAACATCATTTTGATGTGTTGCATGACGACCCCCGATACAAGGATCTTATTAAAAGAGTGGGGCTACAGGAGTATTATAATTATAAGGGGAAGTGAAAGATCATTGCACGTTGGTCTTTACATTGTAAGCAAGCAATTTACCGAGCCCTCATACAGACAATTATTATCAACAATTTCCTATTTTTAGGAAATGGCTTCACTCCTCCCCGGTTACGAATACCTGCCTGCCGGCAGGCAGGCGACATCAACCTTAAACAGTTGTGAGTTATGAGTTCAATTGTTTCTGACTATGAATATGACATCTTTATCTCCTATCGTCACAAAGACAATAAGACCGGCTGGGTAACCGAGTTTGTTGAGCGACTGAAGAATGAGATAGAAGCCACTTTTAAGGAAGATATCTCCATTTATTTCGACTCCAACACGCATGACGGTCTCCATGAAACGCATGATGTGGATGGCAGCCTGAAAGATAAAGTAAAGTGCCTGATTTTTATTCCCATCATTTCTCAAACCTATTGCGACATTAATGCGTTTGCCTGGCAAAAGGAATTTCTTCCATTTCTGGATTTTGCAAAGAAGGATCAATTTGGATTGGATGTGAAACTGACTGGCGGCAATGTATCAAAGCGAATTCTGCCAATTAAGATTCACGACATTGACGTTACAGACAAATCACTGATTGAAGCCGAGGTCGGTGGAGTAATGCGCCCGGTTGAATTTATCTACAAAGAGAGTGGAGTAAATCGTCCGCTCAAATCAACCGATGACCGGAGTCTGAATCAAAATAATACAGACTATGCCAACCAAATCAACAAAGTTTCGAATGCGATCAAAGACATCATCAATTCCCTTAAAAGTTCTGACCAACCAGGCCAAAGCTATAACGATCCACAAAAGGAAAGAATCAAAGAGTTAAGAAAGGTTGGAATTTCACATTCAAAGAAATCTAAATTGAAATGGATTGGAGCAGCAATTGTCTTGCTGATTTCAATTGCACTTTATTTCTTATACTCAAAAGAAGCACCTGTTCAGGAAAAGGCCGAAGTGTTTGGCAAGTCCATTGCCGTCCTTCCCTTTGAAGATATGAGTCCAAAGAAAGACCAGGAGTACCTGGGCGATG
>DATCZR010000339.1:0-6859 GCA_036525835.1 Cyclobacteriaceae bacterium | reverse complement strand
CAGAAACATCCGATTGTGGGCCGTAGGCTAAGTTAGTTGGGTAGGATTAAACCCTCTGGCTAGGATGACGTCTAAAATCCAAATACTATTTAACTAAAACTACGGCTATGAAAAAGGTAATGATGTTAGTGCTCAGTGGATGGATGGGATTTACTGTAGCTTCATTTGGTCAGGATAGGCAGACCATTGTGGTGATGACGGCAAATCGGGTTGATCGCGTGAGATTAGATCGGGTTCAGCAATATCGAATAAAGCAAGCTGGGTTTGATCGTTCAGATCTAATGCAACAAAGGATCCACCAAGCTCGAATCAAAAAAGCTCGTCTTCATGAGGTAAGAATCAGGGATGCTCGTTTGAAGGATAAGAGAATCAAGGATGCTCGCTTAAAAGATAATAGAATTAAAGACGCTCGTCTGAAAGATAAAAGAATCAAGGATGCTCGATTAAAGGATAAAAGAATTAAAGATGCAAGAGAAGATGCAGCTAATGAAGATGGTGGTCTCGACAAGCGCAGATAGCATAAAGGCAAAATGAAAAGAAAGCGTATGATTAATCATGCAAGCGATTTGGAATTAAGAGAATTAAAAAAGTAAGAAAGGCTAATTCGAAAGAGTTAGTCTTTTTATTGACTGATTACCCCTGATCCAATTAATTCATCTCCATCATACCAGGCAGCAAATTGACCTGGCGCCACCCCACGTTGAGGATTATCAAAAATAACATAGAGCCCATCTCCTCGTTTTGTCAACTCGGCATGTTCCAGTGGCTGCCGATATCGAATGCGGACTTGATATCTGTGCGCTTCTCCATCCTTTAATTCAACATCTGTTCTTATCCAGTGCACTTCATTATTTTGAACGAACAATCCATTTCTATATAACCCTGGGTGGTCTTCTCCTCGTCCCATGTAGATTAAATTATTTATCGTGTCCGTTCCAATTACAAATAATGGTTTAGGGAATCCGCCAATATTGAGACCTTTTCGCTGTCCAATCGTATAATAGTGGGCGCCATTATGCTCTCCTACGATGGTTCCTAATTCAGGCACCAAGGAGTAGGACTTAGTAATTGATTTGTAGTCAGTTTTCCCCCAACCATTTTTAAAAATGGGAGCATCAGCCGGAACTTCAATTACTTTTCCTTTCTTAATTTCAAGTTTTTGTTGTAAAAATTCGGGTAGGTGTACTTTGCCTATGAAACACAATCCTTGTGAATCTTTTTTATCTGCGGTGGCTAACCCCATTTTTTTGGCAATGGCCCTCACCTCAGGTTTGGTTAATTCGCCTATAGGGAAAAGTGCCTTGGCAAGTTGAGCTTGGGTAAGTTGACACAAAAAGTAGCTTTGATCTTTATTATTATCTTTTCCGGCAAGCAGCTGGTATGTAGTGGTTCCATTTTTATCGAGTTCCCCTTTGCGACAATAATGACCGGTGGCTACATAATCGGCCCCTAACTTCATGGCCGCATGTAAGAAAATATCAAACTTGATTTCACGATTGCATAGCACATCAGGATTAGGAGTTCGCCCATTTTGATATTCTGCAAACATGTAATCTACAATTCGCTCTTTATAGTCTTTACTCAGGTCAATCGTTTGAAATGGAATGCCTAAATGTTGAGCTACGATCATTGCGTCATTACTGTCATCCAGCCAGGGGCATTCATTGCTGATAGTAACAGAATCATCATGCCAGTTTTTCATAAACATGCCAATCACCTCATACCCTTGTGCTTTGAGTAAATAGGCCGCTACACTGGAGTCTACGCCCCCTGATAATCCAACAACTACTCTTTTTGACATATTATAATTGACCCTGAAAATGCAGTTTGAGAATTCCGCTCAAAACTAACTTAATGAAGGTAAAATGCTAGCATAAAGTTCCATTCCTTACTTGGTTTCGGCAAGAGAGGCGTTTACTGTTTCGTTGAATCGTTGGATAAATTGGCCATAATGAATGCCCGTTCCTGGGCCTGAAAAACCAGTGTAAATACTTTTTACATTGCCATCCTTTCCAATGAAAATGGTGGTTGGAAAGGACAGGACATGATTGAGCATAGGCAAGGTTTCGGCTGCTTCTTCTTTGTTTTTGTTTCCTGCAATAACCAAATCGTAAGGGACAGATAGTTTATTCTTCATTTTACTTACCCGTCTGCTGGCATAATCAAAGTCATCTTTGGCTTCGTATGCCAATCCAAGAATTTCAACACCTCGACTGGCATTTTTTAAATACCATTGCGATAAGAACTTAGTTTCATCCATGCAGTTGGGACACCAGGTTCCAAATATTTGAAGGATTAATACTTTACCTTTAAATCGTTCATCCGTTGGGCTCACCAATTTCCCAGTTAGGTCAGGAAAACTAAATTCGATTTTCTCATATCCTTTTTTTAGAAAAGTCAAAGATTCTGCGTCAGGCAAGCGGGCGTTCTTATTCATAGTACCAACCCAGGTTTCATGCCGATCTTTACCCGACCAAAAATCGCCAATTAAAGATCTGTCATCAACTTTGTGGGCCCTAAAAACGAACGCGTGATTTCCATCAAACGTACTGAGTAATAGTTCATCATCGACAATGTTTCCTTGTAGATACCTATAATCACCAATAGGTGTTAAGAAAGTACCCGTGACTTCATTACCATTCTGATTAAAAATACCTACCGCAACAGTAGTGTCCCCTTCATGCACAAAAATTACATCATAGGTTCCGCTGTAATCCACTCCTACCTTTTCACTGGCTGGTACAAATCGATGAGTTTGTCCATAGGTTGCAGTAAATGGAAGCTTAAAATCTTTCTCATAATTTTTTATGTAGTACCCGGTAAGTGATTCATCATTAATTTTAGCATGGATCTCCGTATCGAAAATATGCATGAACATGATGAGGGAATCTTCTTTAACCAAGATTTCATCTAAAACTAGTATTTCGTCATTATTGATAAGAGCCACTTCATAGTTTTCTCCATTTTGACGAATTTCAAAATTCATGGGTAGCTCCTGTCCCTGGACATCCAACAGGCCGCGCCATTTACCAGGTTTAAGTTCATGATACTGGCCGCATGAAAAAAGAAATGAAACAAGGGGAAGAAATAGAATTAACCTCATATTTTAGGTGATTGCAGTTTTAAAACAATGACAACGATGCAAAATAGGGAATTGTTTAAATGTTTAAAGGTTGTTGAGCTTGCTTCGGTGCTGGCTGGCCCTAGTGTAGGTCAGTTTTTTGCTGAATTGGGATCAGAAGTGATTAAAGTTGAAAACAGCAATACGGGAGGAGATGTCACTCGGGGGTGGTATACAACACATGAAAGTGGGGAGAAATTGTCGGCCTATTTTTGTAGTGTCAATTGGGGTAAAAAGTCTATTGACCTGGATTTGAATAACCAAGTGGATCGTGAAATAGTACATAAACTAGTAGCGGAATCTGACATTGTGATTGCTAGCTACAAGCTAGGTGATGATGCAAAGCTGGGAGTCGATTATGAAACTTTGAAAAGTATCAACGAAAGAATTATTTATGGTCAAATATCTGGATATGGATCAGGTAATCCTAAAGTAGGTTATGATGCTGTGATTCAAGCTGAGTCGGGATTTATGGATTTGAACGGAGAAAAAGGTGGCTCACCATTGAAGATGCCGGTTGCTTTAATTGACGTGCTCGCTGGGCATCAACTGAAGGAAGGTATTCTTGTTGCGCTACTCGAAAGGATGCAAACTGGAAAAGGACAATTCATTGAAGTTTCTTTAATTCAAACGGCGTTGTCATCTTTGGCTAACCAAGCCGCCAATTGGTTGTATGCTGGAAATGTTCCAGTCCGCCAAGGCTCGCTACACCCTAATATCGCCCCCTATGGAGAGACCTTTGAAACGCAGGATAAAAAGCTGATTCTCTTAGCGATTGGTAGCGATGCCCAGTTTAAGAAGCTTTGTAAGTTGCTTGTGATTGAGGAAATAGCCACACAAGCAGAATTTGCCAACAATAAGGCGCGAGTAAAAAATAGGACAAGACTTAAAGCATTTCTAAAGACACAATTTGAGAAACATCAATCAGATGACTTGATGTCGAAATTTAGCTTAAATAATATTCCAGCGGGCCTGATTCTAAATGTAGCAGAGGCATTTGACATGAAAGAAGCCAAGCAGCTTCTTATGCAAGCTGCTGGATATGTAGGTGTTAGAACTTACATAGCTGAAGGAAAGTTAAATACCAACAAAGATTTATCACCTCCTCCACAATTGGGTCAACATAAGGAAGAGATTCTTGCAGCACTAAAACTTTAACTTTTATTTTAGTCGACAAAATTTGAAGCTGTCACAATCTTGTGGCACTTAGATGGCACTTGCATAGCTGCCCTTTTTCATGGCTTTGGGTAAAATTTTTAATACCGTTACAAAGAAAGGCTACTTTGAAAGCTTGACAGGGAAGGTTGCGCAATGTGCGTTTTTCGGACCAGTTTTGATAAAAGTGGGCTAAAAGGGCTTTTTTCGCCCTTAATCTCTAGTGCCCTCGGAAAGTACTCCATATTGAATTAAGTATTTGTTAATCAGCACATTATACAGTGTATCATGGCAAATTGCCCCCAATTTGAATTGGTGAATTGCTGGCGTATAATGCCTTGAAAGCCCATAATGTGTCATAAAGTGGGGCAAAGTGGTTGAAAATGTTATAAATCTACTTATGTTTGTTTAGGAGAACCAAACCCATAGTAGGGGGAGGAAAAGAATAGACAACCACTAAACGTCATGACTTTCTTCACTAGTGAGTATGAAAGCAAGCTTGATTCCAAGGGAAGGCTGGTATTGCCTGCCCGGATCAAAAGCCAGCTGCCCGATAGTAGCGGCAGTGAGCTGGTGATTAGAAAGGGATTTGAGCAATGCCTCATACTCTATCCCATGGTGGAGTTCAAGAAAGTCTTCTCAAAGATTTCAGGCCTGAGCGAGTTCAACGAAGAGTACCGAAGGTTGCAGCGCAATTTTTTCTCGGGTACTGCCACGGTAGAACTTGATAGCAATGGCCGATTTCTCATTCCTAAAAACATGCTTAGTTATTCACAGATCGATAAGGAAGCGACACTGGTAGGCATGGGTAATAAAGTTGAGATATGGAATCCTTCATTCTACGAGAAGCATATGATCAATGACCCAAGTGAGCTGTCTAAACTGGCGCAGAAATATCTGGATGAATGATGAGTGAGGCACGCTATCACCAGCCTGTCATGCTCAGTGAATGTATTTCTGCTTTAAACATCGACCCCGAAGGAGTTTACGTAGATGTAACCTTCGGTGGAGGTGGGCACAGTTTGAAGATTTTAGAAAAGATCAAAGGCGGGCGGTTGATTGCTTTTGATCAGGATGAAGACGCGAAACGTGAAGCAGAGAAGATCATCCATCGTTCTTTTACATTTTGTCAAGCCAACTTCTTGTATATGAAGCAGTATTTGAGATTGAATCAAATCTCCAAAGTGAGTGGAATTCTAGCGGACCTGGGTATTTCATCTCATCAGATTGACTCACCCTCACGGGGATTTTCAACGCGATATGAGGGACCACTGGATATGCGCATGGATGTGAAAAGTACAACCACTGCAGCCAAAGTGATCAATGAATATTCGGAAAAGCAACTTCATAAGATTCTTGGAATGTATGGAGAATTGAAAAATGCCAAAACAGCTGCTCACGCAATTATTCGTGCACGAGTCAATGGAAAAATGGAAAGTAGTAGGGATCTGATTGAAGTGCTTAAGCCAATTGCTCCACGAGGTAAGGAATTTAAATATTATGCGCAAGTTTTTCAGGCGCTGAGAATAGAAGTGAACAAAGAAATGGAAGCACTTGAATCATTTTTAATGCAATGCACAGAAGTAATGGAGAAGGGTGGGAGACTGGTGGTGATGTCATATCATTCTCTGGAAGATCGCATGGTAAAGAATTTTATCAATACGGGGAAAGTGTATGGTGATTTGGTAAAAGATTTTTATGGCAATCCATTAAGACCTTTTAAAGCGATAAACAAAAAGCCAATAATGGCAAATGAAGATGAGCTTGAACAAAATAATAGAGCGAGAAGTGCAAAATTGAGAATAGCAGAAAGAATATAGCTATGAGTGAGAATAAATTCAAAATAGGAAGAAGTAACAACGGCCAGAGGGGTGGGGGTAGTTTCTTTTCCTTATTGGAAAAGCGTGTTAAGTTGGAGACCTACTTTGAAGAAGGGTTTCCGGTGAAATACCTTCCTAAAATTCTGTTTGTGCTCTTCCTAAGCTTGATCTACATCAGCAACACGCACTACTCCGAGAAAACATTGCGAAAGATTAATAAAATGCAAACGGATGTAGAAGATGTACGGGCTGATTACACGACACTAAAAGCTGACCTCATGTTTGCCAGCAAACAATCAGAGGTAGCAAGGAGAGTAAGATCATTAGGATTAAAAGAAAGCAATAAGCCGCCATTTAAAATTGAAGTAGAGAAAGGTGAATATTAAGAGATCCATATTAATAAGGGTACGCATCGCATTTTTGTTTGTGTTTCTTTTTGGTATTGCCATCGTGGTCAAAATATCTCATATCCAGTTTATTGAGGGTGAGGAATGGACCAAGATTAGCGAGCAAATCACTTTTGACTACAAAAAAGTAAAAGCAACTCGCGGAAATATTTATTCAGACAATGGCAGCTTGCTTGCCACAGATCTTCCTTTTTATAAGGTCGCATTTGATCCAAGACTGGCGAAAGACAGAATATTCAAAAGTGGAATTGATTCATTATCAATTTTATTAGCCAGGTATTTCAAAGACAGATCAGCAACTGATTACAAGCGAATGATGCTGGATGCCAGGGCAGCCAATCGGCAGTATATCATCC
>DATCZR010000338.1:0-3029 GCA_036525835.1 Cyclobacteriaceae bacterium | reverse complement strand
GAATCGCGGTTGGAAAGAAATTAAGCATGAAATTAACGAGTAGGGGATGCGTGTGTTTGGATAGAGGAGGAGTTAGGAGATCTTGGTTATGAAGTTTGAATGCAAGGTATTTGACAAATATGGAAAGCTTAAAAAGATTATTAGTGCTACTGACATTGTCAATAGTGTGGATAAGGTTCTTCAAAAGAAATCAACTCAAAGGGCAATACAGAGTATAAGCAAGTTTCGTCAGGCAAAGGTGAAAACAAAAGTTGATTTTAGAGAAAGGATTTGCCTATTTTGTGAAAAGAAATTTCATGCCCGACAGAAATCAGCTAAATACTGCTCTCAGGAATGCCAAAAACGATTCTATAAAAAGAGAAGAAGATAAATTTATAAATTTAATTCGGAGGCAACTATGCAATCCAAGACTGCGATTAGTCTCTTTTCATTCATCATTATATCTCTTGTAGGAGCTTCAGTAATTAATTCGAAAGAAACTCTGAGAAGCCATAAAATGTTGAAAGTGGGGAATCCTTTGCCGAATGCAATTTTATTTCAGTATAAAGAAGGTAAATTTCGGCTAAGCGAGACCAAAGGAAAGGTCAAAATTATAAGCATAGTCCCTCAACTCAATACTCCGGTTTGTGACGAGCAAACTCATCGATTCAGTGAAGAAAACGGGGGCCTGGATCAGCATGTCCAATTGATAACCATCAGCACCAATTCAGCCAAGGATCAGGCACGGTTCGCAACAAAAGCAGGCATTAGCAATATGACCTTTTTGTCTGACCGACCACAGTTTGATTTTGGGGAGCGCACAGGTCTTCTTAATCGTGATTTTGGTTTTTTAAGAAGAACGGTAATCATCGTAGATGAAAATAATGTTATTCGCTACGTCGATTTTGTTCCTGGTGGTGGTATGCCTCAGATAAAAAAGGCTTTGAGAGCAGCCAAAAATATTATAGAGGAAAATTCTTGAAAATGAAGCAGTACTCAAATCTTACAGATTCAAGGAAAGGGGTCAGTTAGTTTATGTCGGAACTATTTACGGCCATTGCAAGATGGTTTGACAGCCAAGCGGGCATTTCCAATCTGGATCAGAATTCCACAGAAATCGATTGGATTCGCTGCATTCCCTTCTTTGCTCTCCATTTTGCATGCTTTGGTGTGCTTTGGGTAGGCACCAGCACCACCGCTGTATTAGTAGCGGTTGGATTGTATTTCCTTCGGATGTTTGCCATTACAGCATTCTATCATCGTTATTTTTCTCATCGCTCCTTTAATACTTCCAGATGGTTTCAATTTATTTTTGCGGTCATCGGAGCCTCATCTATTCAACGTGGACCCTTATGGTGGGCTGCACATCACCGACATCACCATCGCGTTTCAGATTTACCGGAGGATACTCATTCACCTATTCAACATGGATTTTGGTGGAGCCATTTGTTTTGGTTTTCTTGCCAGTCAAACTTCAGAACAAAAACTGAATTGATTGAGGACTTCAATCGCTTTCCGGAATTACGACTTATAGATCGGTTCGATATTTTGAGCCCCCTCGCTTTAGGGTTGCTACTTTTTATCCTAGGGGAAGTTTTGGATTTATATTTTCCTCAACTTGGTACGAGCGGGGCTCAGCTATTCGTATGGGGACTTATCTCAACAATAGTCTTGTTTCATGCAACGTTTGCGACAAATTCGTTAGCACATCTTTTTGGTAAAAGACGTTACAAAACCGGAGACTTAAGTCGTAACAATTTTTGGATGGCTTTATTGACCCTAGGTGAAGGATGGCATAACAATCACCATCATTATCCTTCCTCTGTTCAACAAGGATTCTTTTGGTGGGAGATCGATATTACATATTGGATTTTGGTCATAATGTCCAAGTTGGGATTAGTATGGGATTTAAGACTGGTCCCCGAAAAAGCCAAATTGGCTTCATTGATGTAGGAACTGAATTATGAAAATTGCAATTGTTGGATCAGGTATTTCGGGATTGGTTACCGCATACCTCCTTTCCCAGAACCATGATATAACCGTTTATGAGGCGGCGGATTATGTTGGAGGACATACGAATACTGTTTCTGTTGAATTAAATGATAAGTATCATGAAGTGGATACGGGTTTCATTGTATACAACAAAAATAATTATCCTAACTTCGTAAAGCTGATCGACAAATTGAATGTTCCCAATCAGCCCACGAGTATGAGTTTTAGTGTCCGATGCGAAAAAACAGGATTGGAATACAACGGAACATCGGTCAATAAACTGTTCGCTCAAAGATTGAATCTGTTCCGACCCTCTTTTTATCGGATGATCAAGGATATTTTGAAATTTAATCGAGATGCAAAGCAATTTTTAATTAATGAAGACTTTGAATTGACCTTTGAACAGTTTCTTGAAAAGGGTAAATATTCGTCGCAGCTTCGAGATAGTTATGCGATACCAATGACCTCAGCTATATGGACCGGCAGTCCTTCGCAAGTTCTCAATACACCCTTTTTTTTTATTGCCCGGTTTTATGAAAATCACGGAATGTTGAATGTTAATGACCGTCCCCAATGGCGGGTAATTAAAAAAGGATCGCGTCAATATGTTACACGTCTTATAAAGCGTTTTGAAGATCGTATCCGTCTTCAATGTCCTGTTAAAAGAATTGCCCGAGGCAAGGAGGGTGTCGAAGTTTCGAGTTCGCATGGTAAGACGTCTCAATTCGACAATGTGATCCTGGCAACTCATAGTGATCAGGCGCTAAATATTTTAGAAAATCCCTCTCCTGCAGAAATTGATATTCTGGGTTCAATTCATTATCAAAATAATGAGGCGGTCTTACATTGGGATGATTCGCTACTTCCCAAACGGAAATTGGCTTGGGCCGGTTGGAATTACCATAAAACTCGGAACCCTATCAATGGCACATCCGTTACCTATAATATGAATATCCTTCAAGGCATTAAATCCGAGGCAACCTTTTGTGTTTCCTTGAATATGACCGACAGAATTGACCCCGCAAAAATAATAAAAAAATTTAATTATGGCCACCCGG
>DATCZR010000337.1:0-7418 GCA_036525835.1 Cyclobacteriaceae bacterium | reverse complement strand
CCGTACATGTTGCCCAGGTCAGTCAATGCAACTGCTGAAAGCTTATCTTCTTTCGCTTTGGCGACAATGGCTTTTACTGATGGTGTTGCCTGAAGAACAGAAAACTGCGAGTGCACATGAAGGTGGCTGAAAGGATGCTCGGTCAAATCATCCTCATCCACTTTATCGGAGTATCCTTGATCCTTTATTTTTTCTCGCTTAGCTGAATTACCTGTGTCCAGGCTTGGTTCTTCATACTCAATTTCTGTTACAGGTGTATCATCAAAAGGTTTGATAACCCTTTCTTTGATTAAACCAAAAAATGAGCGGGCAGTCGCATCTACATCGTAGGCAGCATCGTGCGAATCGGCTATGTCTCGGTTAAATAATTTAAGATGAAGTTCATTAAGCCGTGGCATTTTTAGCTTCCCACCTATTCCGCCAGCCAGTTGACAGAATTCTGTGGAAACAATTCCAGTATCCAGTCTTTCGAGGCCTAAGAAGAAATCAGGTTGCAGATTTTGACGGAAATATTCTGCGCCAATAATGTTAATGTCAAACTCAATATTATGCCCAACAAGCAGTTTGGTTCGGTTCAGATCCTTGATGAATAGCTGAAAAACGTCTTGAAGTGCTATTCCTTCTTCCTGGGCTCTTTTGGTACTTATGCCATGTATTTGCTCAGCTTTAAATGGGATATCAAAACCATCGGGCTTAATGATATGGCTTTCTTGCGATAGCAACTTTCCATATTGATCGTGCAACTGCCAGGCTAACTGAACAAGCCGAGGCCAATTTTCGAGGTCAGAGAGAGGCGCAGTCTTATTATGCGGAATACCCGTGGTTTCCGTATCAAAGATTAAATACATCCGAGGTTTTTAGTGGTTGCTAAAATGTAAAAGTAAGCTTAAGCCTTTTTTAAGACAACCAATCAGATTCGACAAAAGTTTAGTCTCATTATGGGAATATAATCTATTTTTAGGACTACTCCATAAGAGAAGCGCCTGAAACAGCACGGAAAAGCGGTTGGAATAGGGTTTGTTTAATGAATAGTGTTGTTAAACATAAAAGTCATGAACTGGTTTAAAAATATCCAATTGTTTATCAAGAAAGAGTGGTTCCTACTTGTGATGATTGGTGTTTTATCTTTTGTAGTATTCTTGTTTGAGATTCTTAAGTGATCTCTCGAATTATCCTATTACCAGCGACTTAAAAAATCATCCTCAAATTGTTTACTAAGGCTTTGAAGACTATTTTTGATTCGTTTCAAAATAGCTTTCAACTACACATTGGAATGTATCATAGTAGGCTAATACGATTTACATACTTCTTATCAGTACATTTCAATAGAATTAAGATAAAAACAATAACGGATGAACTGGTTCACTAACCTTTTTTCAAGTTCGCTTGGAAGAAAATTACTCATGGCCCTTACCGGGCTTTTCCTTATTAGCTTTCTGGCTGTCCATCTGGCTGGAAATCTTCAACTTTTAAAAGATGATGGGGGCCAGGCCTTCAATATCTATTCTCAGTTCATGGGTCATAACCCAGTAATCCAAACGATATCCAAGGTCAACTTTGCGTTGATATTCATGCATATCATATGGGCGATAATTATTAGTAGACAAAATCGAGCTGCAAGGGGGCAATCCTATGCTATAAGTAACAAATCATCCCATTGGACTTCGCGCAATATGGGCATCTTGGGCACGATCGTCCTGATTTTTCTAGTAGTTCACCTTAGGCATTTTTATGCCGAACTGCATTGGGGCAGCGACGTGCCCAAGGTAGTTTATGACGGAAAAGAGATGGCAGATGCTTATAAGTTGGTTTCAATTTGGTTTGCCAAGGAATGGTATGCAGGATTATATGTAGTGTGCATGATTGGGCTTGCTTTTCACCTGTGGCACGGATTTTCAAGTGCATTTCAGACCCTTGGCCTAAATCACGTCAAGTATAATCCTGTTATTAATTTTGTAGGAAGAGCCTTTGCGATAATTGTGCCCGCGTTGTTTGCGCTCATTCCAATAGTAATGTTCTTAAAATAATTCTAGCCGTAACGAAATATGAAGCTTGACTCAAAAATTCCTGAAGGACCGTTAGCAGAAAAATGGACTAAGCATAAATTCAACCTGAAGCTAGTAAACCCTGCCAACAAGAGGAAATACGATATCATTGTAGTGGGAACAGGTTTGGCGGGAGCATCCGCAGCAGCTTCCCTGGCAGAGCTTGGCTATAATGTAAAATCATTCTGTTTTCAGGATAGCCCCAGAAGAGCCCATAGCATTGCGGCACAAGGGGGAATCAATGCAGCCAAGAACTACCAAAATGATGGTGACAGTGTTTATCGCCTATTCTATGATACGGTTAAAGGTGGTGACTATCGCTCCCGAGAGGCAAACGTGCATCGGCTGGCTGAGGTAAGTGTAAACATTATAGATCAATGCGTGGCGCAAGGCGTACCCTTCGCCAGGGAATATGGCGGGCTATTAGACAACCGATCTTTTGGAGGCGCCCAGGTATCCAGAACTTTCTATGCGCGAGGTCAAACAGGTCAGCAATTACTTTTGGGAGCCTACAGCGCGCTCAATAGACAAATTGCCAATGGGAAGGTAGAAATGCACACCCGCACCGAGATGCTGGATTTGGTGATGGTGGATGGAAAGGCACGTGGCGTAATTACTCGCAACCTGATTACTGGAAAGGTTGAAGCGCATAGTGGCCACGCAGTATTAATATGCACTGGTGGCTATGGTAATGTTTTCTTTTTGTCAACCAATGCGAAGGGTTCTAATGCCACAGCGGCATGGAGAGCACATAAAAAAGGAGCTCTATTTGCCAATCCTTGCTTTACACAAATTCACCCTACTTGTATACCTGTCTCAGGAGATCATCAATCAAAATTGACTTTGATGTCTGAGTCTTTGCGGAATGACGGAAGAGTGTGGGTACCCAAAAAGGCAATGCCAGGATTAAAGGCAAAAGATGCGGTAAATATTCCGGAAGCAGATCGCGATTATTTCCTGGAAAGAAAATATCCATCATTTGGGAATCTTGTTCCAAGAGATGTGGCATCCCGTAACGCTAAAGAAGTATGTGATGAGGGCAGGGGAGTTGGGTCTGGCTTGGCGGTATTTTTGGATTTTACGGACGCCATCAAACGCGTGGGAAAAACAAGTATTGAAGCCAAGTACGGTAACCTCTTTGACATGTATCAACAGATTACGGGAGATAATCCCTATGAAGGTCCGATGATGATCTATCCTGCAGTTCACTATACCATGGGCGGTTTATGGGTAGACTATAACCTAATGACTACAGTGCCTGGTTTATACTCATTAGGTGAGGCGAATTTTTCAGATCATGGTGCCAACCGACTTGGGGCAAGTGCGCTTATGCAAGGATTGGCTGATGGTTATTTTGTTATTCCCTACACCATTGGAGATTACCTTGCCACAATGCCTTATGATAAAGTAAGCACCGATGCTCCTGAGTTCAAGGAAGCCATGGATGCGGTTAACAATAGGGTGAACAAACTGCTAAGCATCAAGGGAAAAAAGACAGTAGATCAATTACACCGTGAGCTTGGACTGACAATGTGGGAATATTGCGGAATGTCGCGCACGGAAGAAGGTCTAAAAAAAGCGAAGACAAAAATTCAGGAACTGAGGAAAGAATTTTGGGAGAATGTAAACGTATTGGGAGGATCTGGAGAACTTAATCAGGAATTAGAAAAAGCTGGAAGGGTTGCGGACTTTATGGAACTGGGTGAGTTAATGGTTGACGATGCTCTAAACCGCACCGAATCTTGCGGAGGTCATTTCAGAGAGGAGTCACAAACTCCCGAGGGCGAGGCCAAGCGAAAAGATGATGAGTTTTCTTATGTGGCGGCCTGGGGCTATCAAGGCGATAACCAACCTGAAGAACTCAACAAGGAAGAGTTGATTTTTGAAAATGTAAAACTGACACAGCGTAGCTATAAATAATATGAAGATTACTTTAAAAGTCTGGAGGCAGAAAAACAAAGAATCAAAAGGGACATTTAAAAGCTATCCCGTTGATGATGTCTCTGAAGACATGTCATTCCTGGAGATGCTTGACGTGCTGAATCAAAGTCTACTTAATAAAGGCGAGGAGCCGATTGCCTTTGATCACGACTGTCGAGAAGGAATTTGTGGGATGTGTAGCTTGTATATTAATGGCCGACCTCACGGACCTGTCCAGACTACGGCTTGTCAATTGCACATGCGTTCATTTAAAGATGGACAAACTGTTACCGTTGAACCGTGGAGGGCTAAGGCTTTTCCCATTGTAAAAGATTTAGTAGTAGATAGATCTGCTTTTGATCGCATTCAACAAGCAGGTGGATACATCTCCGTGAATACGGGAGGCGTTCCAGATGCTAACGAAATTCCGATTCCTAAAAGAATTGCAGATGATGCCTTCGATTCAGCTACCTGTATAGGTTGTGGTGCATGCGTAGCGGCATGTAAGAATGCCTCCGCCATGCTTTTTGTAAGTGCCAAGGTTTCTCAATTTGCCATGCTTCCGCAGGGTCAGGTTGAGCGTAAAACCCGTGCGGAAAAAATGGTAGCACAGATGGATAAAGAGGGATTTGGTGCCTGTACGAACACTAAAGCTTGCGAGGCAGAATGCCCTAAGGATATAAAAATCACGAATATCGCCCGCTTGAACCGTGAATATTTTACAGCGAAGGTGAGTTCAAATAACGCGTAGAAGTAGCTATTAAGAGGTACGTTTCCAGCAGTCCATTGCAGTAGTACGAGTATTGGTGCACCTCTGTCTTTTTCCTCCTTTTTCTAAGGGTACCGCTGACCACAAATGAGGAAGCTTTACGAAACGCGTAGATCGCTCCATTACCTGTAAAATCAGATACTGTCTCACTTTCCTTAAATGAATATTAGAAAGAATACATGAAAAGTCAGCGATTATAGACTTCTTTATTTTGCCGGGTTGAGTATTAAAATTGCATTTTTAAAGGATCTTGACTTGTCCTACCGTATTAAGAAAGTAGATTTGTTTTAAAATATCCGGCTTTTTTGGCACGGATGTAGTTGTATAATTGGCAGTCAAAACATTTAGTTTGTGAATCGATTTTATTTAGTTCTAATTATTTTTTTTGGTTGCAGTCCTTCATTGACCAAAAGCAGTAATGCAGATTTGGACAATCCGCGCCCGGATTGGTTGAGTGCAAAACCTATTCAAGACCGCTATTATATTGGAATTGGCCATAGCGTAAAAGACGGGACGAATAACTACATCCAAAGTGCGAAAAATAGTGCATTGGAGGATATCATCTCAGAGATTAGGGTAATGGTTTCTTCTACCTCAGTTCTAAGCATGATTGATGCCAACAAGGAGTTTCAGGAGAAGTATGAACAAATTATCAAAACTACGGCTTCAGACGAACTTCAGGAATATGAGCAGGTAGGGGCATGGGAAGATGACCAGAATTACTGGGTATATTATCGTTTATCAAAACAGAGGTACAAAGAGATAAAGGATGAACAAAAACAAAACGCAGTAGCCCTCGCATTAGACTTTTTTTACAAAGCCAAACAAGCAGAACGCGGTGGGGATGATGTACTGGCACTTGGATTTTATTTTAAGGGATTTGGAGCCATTGAAAAGTATTTGGCTGAGCCGATCCGTTTAGAGTATGAGGGCAAGGAAATTCTGTTAACCAATGAAATTTATGCCTCGATACAACAGCTTTTGGATAAAATCGAGCTCGTAGCCAATCCTTCAGAAATCATGCTCAATCGTAGAGTCACAACCGGAACCGAGACGGTGAATGTAACGGCCCAATATAAGGTATCGAAAAAACCCATTTCAGGACTACCCCTGAAGGCTAATTTCGAAAAGGGAGCCGGTGATGTTTTTCCTGAGTATAAAACGGATGCTGAAGGTCAAACTAAAATCCTGCTGACAAAAATCAGCTCTAAGGATATTGAGCAAACAGTTGCTGTGAAGGTCAATATGTTAAGTTTTGCCGGTGAAAATGCTTCACCTATCTATGCACTGGTTTCAGAAAAGATGGTGGTGCCCAAAGTGAACATACTGTTTAGGGTTCAACGTCCCGTAGTTTACATTACTTCTGATGAAAAAACACTTGGTGTGAATAAAGCTAATGAGCAAATCACCAACCAGGTGAAAAACTTCTTAACCAATTCCGGCTTTGAATTCACTGACAAAAAAGACAAGGCTGAGTTGTGGATGGACATCATCGCCAATTCTGAAAAGGGCGCTGTTTCAGGATCCATATACATAACCTATGTTACTGCAGTTATTAAGGTCGTTTCTCTGTCGGGGAATAAGGAGATTTATGCCACCACCCTGGATAGAATAAAAGGATATAGTCTCGATTTTGAGCGATCAAGTCAGGAAGCCTACAACAAATCTTTGGAAGTGCTGGAAAAGGAAAAATTACCAGAACTTTTAAATGCCATATTGCAGTAAAATTGTCTAAAAACGCCAAAAATTGAGTTGGCCTTATAATTGCATTGCTTAAATTGCAAAACCAAATAAGAAACTGAATATGAAAAATTTAATTAAACTATCATTTATCCTGGTCGCCGTGGCTGCCATAATCATAGCAGGGTGTAAAGGTAAAGAGAAACTCCCTACTGGTGAGCAGGAAGTAATTGTACCTTGTTCAGGACCAGATTATTTCACCAATAACAAGTACTTCAGGGCAAACTCAATCGGAGAGAGTCAAGATCAAGTAACTTCCAAAAAGAAGGCCTTGACCAACGCAAGAAATGAGCTGGCTCAAAGTATCCAGACTACTGTGAAAACGGTGACTGATAACTATGTGAATTCTCGTGAAATGAATAATAAAGAGCAAGTGGAGGAAAGATTTGAGAGCTTGAACCGCGAGGTGGTGGATCAAACCATTACCGGTGTAAGGACACTTTGTGAGAAGTTAGTGAAAACTGAAAACGGCACTTATAAAACTTACGTAGCTATCGAATTGTCAGCTGATGAATTAGTGTCTAAATACAATGAGCGCCTTTCAAAAGACGAGATGTTAAAAATTGACTATGACTACGAAAAGTTTAAGGAAACTTTTGAGAAGGAAATGGCGAAAATGGGAAATTAATATTTGTTGAATCTAAGTAACGGGCTCTTCGACTAATCGGAGAGCCCGACTTATTTTAAGCCAATGCCAACTTCAGGTTATTCCGGAACCCCACTCGTAAAGAAACTTGGTGTCAAGCCAGGCTATACTTCCTTATTAAAAATGAACTTGGAGCATACTGGGATTGAATTGCCCCTATACCTGAAAATATCATAGTGGTTCATATATTAAGAAAGGAAGGTATAGATTTCATCCATCTTTTTGTGAGCGAAGAAAATTTTTCGAAAAAGAATTGTGAAGATGAGGGGTCAGTTGGATAAGAAAGGTATGCTTTGGG
>DATCZR010000336.1:0-5671 GCA_036525835.1 Cyclobacteriaceae bacterium | reverse complement strand
GGTAAAAACCTAAAATTTCCAGGATGTACTTCACTTAAAATGGTAGCTACTCCTCCCGCTTCCATTGACAATACATAAGCCAATACACTTAGGCCAAAGACAATAATAATTCCCTGAATAAAATCAGTAACCGAAATGGCCCACATGCCTCCGATAAATGTATAAAAAGTAACAATGATGGAACTAATGATTACGCCTTGCCAAATTTCCAGTCCAACCACGACATTAAGAATCAAACCCATAGCCACCAGCTGGGCTGCGACATATCCTACATAAGGAGGTGCAAGAAAAACAGATGCAACTAACTCTGTACGCGGTCCAAATCGCTGTTTGAAAAAATCTCCCAAGGTGAGGAGATTCATGTTATATAATTTCCGAGCGAAGAATATTCCAAAAAGTATTAGGCATAATGCGGCTCCGAATGGATCCTCAATTACTGCATATAATCCCCCTTCAATAAATTCTGATGAGGCACCAAAAACGGTTTCAGACCCAAACCAGGTCGCAAAAAGAGCAGCAGAGCTCAGCACCATGGGTAGACTCCTGCCGGCGAGCATAAAATCACCAGTCGTCTTTACCCTGCGAGAAGCCCAATAGCCAATCGCGACAGTTAATACCAAATAAGCTATGATGGAAAAAAGTAACAACTACTTTGACTGGGTCAGTAAAGTGTTAAAAGTATTAAACACAGAGCGAAAGTCAAGGTTAGGAACAAACTATACCAAATGGAAAGACAACTATTTCTGGCTGACAATTTGAAAGTTGCGAGTGATATTAAAACCAAAATGAATATCTCCACTAAAAAAGTCTCCCGTTGTTTCGGTTACTAATGCACGATCAAACATACCAGTGCTGTTGGTAAATACCAATTGAAAAACATGTCCTCCGGTTTCTATGTCCACACCAATACCAACAGAATCAAAATTGGGTGAATTAGATTTGGCATTTAGCCGGTAATAATATTCTCCCGATAATGCTACACTCCTGGTAATCTTGTAACGACTTCCAAATCCTAATGCAAGATCGTCATTGTTTTCAACTGATTGAATCACTGCATTGCGGTGAACGAAAACTGGTGTCAATTGTAAGGAAAAGCTTGAATTAATCTTTCTGGCCACCAGCATCCCAATTGAATATGCCGTTCGATCGCCTATGCTAATTAATGGATTATCTTTTGCGCGCGGTGATGTTTTGATATAAGCAGCGCCAATGGCTGTTACCGTTACAGGGAAATTTAAAGCCCCACTACTTTGTCTAAAAACTTTATATCTCAGGTATCCGTCAAATGTTTTATCCAGAGATGTACGGCCAACGCCAACCCCAAGACGATCGGTTAATCCATATTCCAATCCTAACCTAACAAAAGCATCATCCAATCCCCAAAAGTTATACGATCCTGAATTGATGCGGCCAAACCGATGAGAGAATATAAATTCCAACTCGCCTTTACCTTTCGTTTCTACTGATTGTCCATTGATAATTCTGGTTCCTTTGAATGTTTGCAACGTGTAGATCACGGTGGGATCTGCTTGTTTCTCGAGCTCGGCCATTAATTCATCCTGGGCAAACCCAAATAGGATAATAAATGTAAATCCTACGGTCAAAACTTTTCTCATATTGTTTTATAAGTAAAGTCAACCTTTACTTCCACTCGCTCGGCTATGTTTTGCCAAAGTAATTTCGGAATTTTTATTTTAAAGTCTTCAAGTTCAACCATGAAGGCAGATTTTAACAACAGCAAACTTGCCTGCTTCTCAATAGAACCCTTCACATCGATTTCCTTTGACCGGCCATGAATCGTAAGCATGCCTTTTGCACTCACTTGTTGAACTCCGGGCACAGTCATGTCAAAACCAGTTACTTTACCTTTAAAGGTGGCCCTCGGAAATTTGTCTGACTCCATGTATTTCTCATTAAAATGCTCTTGCATCAATGACTTATCGAATGTAAAATCCATGATGGTAATTAGAAATACGATTTCTCCATTGGATAAATCGAAAATGCTGGAAGCTCCTTTGTTGATAGCTGATATATCCTCAATGGCTGCATCAGAGAAGAAGGTGACTTGTCCCTCCGCACTTTTAAATTGCTGCGCAAGAAGTGAATATGAGAAAAGTATATAAAGTAGGAAGAAATTAAATTTCATCCTGACTACTAATTATTAAGCGCTCCGTCATCAACCCAACAAGCTATTAAGTTAATTTGCTCTTGAGTTAAACTTCCATTTAGCGGCATGCTTCCATTCCCTGTTCTGGTTTTGATATTGGCAGCGTTTGTTTTCACATTATCATAAACGGTCCAGTTCCGTGCCGCTCCATTGTCACCATTGTGGCAACCGGTAATGGCGCACTTTGTATTAATAATAGGCTGAATCTGAGCCGCAAAACTGACTCCAGTATTTCCCCTTGGCACTGACGCATTTTTTATAAAGACACAATTCTGACTATCCTTTACTTCAACAGTATAATTGCCATGCATAAGACTTGTAAAAGTTGAAGATGAACCAAATGTTCCACCATTGAGACTGAATTCATAAGGTGGGGTACCACCGGAAGCAGTGGCGTCTATTGATCCATTATTGGTCAGGCACTCACTATCTTGCACCACCACAAATTGCATTTGCAAAGTAGCCCCGGTAGCAAGGATATCAACAGATAATAGTCGTTCGCATTGATCAGCATCAACTACTTTTACTTCATAACTTCCCAGAGCCAATCCATTAAAGCTTCCCGAGGAATTGGTTGTAGCGTTTAATGAATAAGTATATGGACTTTTACCACCAGAGGCGGTAACTACAAAAGATCCATCTGCAGTCGCACAGCCACTAGCATCGATTGAAGAAGTCAATGCGATACTCAGTGATGATTTTGAGCAGTCAACCACTGGTTCTCCTATATCATCAGAGGAGCACCCGAGTAAAAAAGCAAACGAAACCAAGGTAATGAATTTGGCTAGGATAGAAGCTCTCATGGGATTACAGTTTACCTAAGCTAACTATAATAATGTTTAAACATCCATTAAACCATAAACAATTGATTATCTATGAACTCAAAATACCCCAACATTCTGTATAGTATGTGGTCAAGAAAGTATGAAAAGTGGAGATGGCTAAAATAGAAAATCCCCCAGAGTCCTAGACCCCGGAGGATAATCCTGTCTATAGTTGGCTTTAATCTGATACCAAAGTATAAGGAGCTCAGGTATTATGAAATAGACAAACGCCAGCCCGATGTTAGGGATGGTAAACTGCTGATTTTACCGTTGAATGGACTTAATCGAGTCGACTGACAGGGTGTCCTGGGCCGATAACTGCTTTTTAATGCGCTCTTTCAGCTGGGATTTTGAGCCAGGAAAAGTAGTTCTTGAGCTGATATCATAGCTGATATATCCCAATAAGATAAAAAACAGAATGGCTATTGCGATGAAAATCTTCTTTGACCTGGCCATCATTTAAATACTATAAAAAAAGGGGCAGTGCCCCTTCAGTGATATATTTTATAATTGAATTACTTCAACTTCTTAACTACAGCTTCAAAAGCTTCTGGATGATTCATGGCTAAATCAGCAAGAACTTTTCTATTTAGCTCAATTCCTGCCTTATTTACCTTGCCCATAAATTCCGAGTAAGACATGCCATGCAATCTGGCACCTGCATTGATCCTTTGAATCCAAAGGGATCTAAAATCTCTTTTTCTGGCTTTACGATCTCTGTATGCGTATACAAGACCTTTTTCGACAGCGTTTTTGGCAACTGTCCAAACGTTTTTCTTTCTCCCAAAAAAGCCTTTGGCTAATTTGAGAACGCGCTTACGTTTTGCGCGGGAAGCAACACTGTTGACTGAACGTGGCATTAGTTTTTCAATTTTTTGGTCATTGGCGCCCCGACTTGTCGGGATCTTTGTGCTCAATAACCGGGTTTAACAATTCTGTGACTGCGACTCAATCACAACCTTAGAAAGCATAAGGAAGCATGGGCTTAATATTACCTTCGTCAACTTTCTTAACGGTGGTTTTTTGGGCCAGCTTTCTCTTCTGCTTTGTCTCCTTTTTGGTCAGAATGTGGTTCATATAAGCCTTCTTGCGCTTAATCTTACCACTGCCAGTGATTTTAAATCTCTTTTTGGCTCCTGACTTCGTTTTTAACTTTGGCATTCTATTTATAACTTAAAAAATTACTTCTTCGCTTTTCCTGCAATCATCATATACATCCTCTTCCCTTCCAGTTTGGGCATCAACTCCACTTTTCCATAATCTTCCAGTGACTGGGCGAATTTCAACAACAGGATTTCTCCTCGCTCCTTATACACGATCGACCTACCGACAAAATGAACGTATGCCTTTACTTTAGCTCCTTCTTGCAGAAAATTAATGGCATGTTTTAACTTAAAGTTAAAGTCATGATCATCAGTATTGGGCCCAAAACGGATCTCTTTGATCACCGTCTTTTGAGCATTCTGCTTGATTTCCTTCTGCTTCTTTTTCTGTTCGTACTTAAACTTAGAATAATCAATGATTTTACAAACCGGAGGTACCGCATTTGGCGATATCTCTACTAAGTCCAATCCTTGCTCTTTAGCCATTTTAATGGCCAACGAAGTGGAGTAAACATCTACCTTGATGTTGTCTCCAACCACCCTCACTTGAGGTGCGATTATCCGCTCATTTACCCGATAAGGTTCTTCTACTACTCGTCTAAAGCCCCTGTTTCTGTTAAAAGGCTTCTTGTTACCTGAAAATATCGCCACTAAATGGGTTTAAGTTAAAAAAACAACCTGCCAGCCCCGCTGACAGGGGTGCAAATATCGTTATATTTTCATCTTTTCAAAAATGCAAGGAAACTTATATTTCCCATCTGGATGCGCCAAAAAGGGGCACTTTTATTAGAACGGAGCCGCACTTTCTTTGACAAAATAGTCGGCAAACTCATCAAGCCCCATGGCACCTTGGTCACCCGCACCGTGCTTCCTTACAGAAACCTTCCGGTCTGCCACTTCCTTCTCTCCTACAATGAGCATGAATGGAATTTTTTTGACCTCAGCATCTCTAATTTTTCTTCCAATTTTCTCGTCCCTATCATCAGCATAGCCCCTTATATCCATATTCTTAAGCTTGTCTATCACCTCCATGGCATAGTCATTAAATCGCTCCGAAATGGGTAGTACTGCAATTTGATCAGGTGCCAGCCACAAGGGGAAATTTCCAGCACAGTGCTCAATCAAAATGGCCACAAATCTTTCCAATGAACCAAATGGCGCCCGATGAATCATCACAGGCCTATGTTTTTGATTATCCGACCCTACATACTCGAGCTCAAATCGCTCAGGCAATTGATAGTCGACCTGAATGGTACCGAGTTGCCATTGACGACCAAGCGCATCTTTAACCATGAAGTCAAGCTTTGGACCGTAAAACGCAGCCTCACCTTTTGCCGCTATGGTTACCAGTTTTCGTTCGTCTGCTGCTTCCTGAATTTCACGTTCTGCTCTGTCCCATAGATGATCTTCACCCATGTATTTTTCCTTATTGGCTGGGTCGCGAAGTGAAACTTGAGCGGTATAGTTTTCAAATCCAAGCGAAGTGAATACGTGGAATACCAGGTCAATCACTTTGATAAATTCTTCTTTGACTTGATCAGGTCTGCAGAAAATATGTGCATCATCCTGGGTAAATC
>DATCZR010000335.1:0-6128 GCA_036525835.1 Cyclobacteriaceae bacterium | reverse complement strand
CAATAAGATGACAAGCCATATCTCCTAGTGCCCCGGTGCCGTAGTCCCACCAGCCTCGCCAATTGAAAGGAACTAATTTATCTATGTAATCTTTGAATGGGGCTGTTCCTAACCAGAGCTTCCAATTCAGCTCTTTGGGAATATTTGATTTTGTTGACGGCCATGGAATACCCTGTGGCCAAACGGGCCGATCAGTATATACATAAACAGTATGCACATCTCCAATCAGGCCCGCATTATACCATTCGCGCATTTGCCTAACGCCATCGCCCGAAGCCCCCTGGTTACCCATTTGAGTTACTACCTTATACTTTTTGGCAGCCTCAGTTAGTTTCCGTGCTTCATAGATGTCATGGGTTAATGGCTTTTGAACGTATACATGTTTGCCTAATTGCATTGCCGCCATTGCCTGAACAGCATGCATGTGGTCGGGTGTTGAAACGGAAACCGCATCTATGTGCTTGTGCTCTGCATCGAGCATTTTTCTATAGTCTTTATAATATTTTGCCTTGGGAAAGGTGGTTACTGCTCTTGCTGCTCTTCTGTCGTCAACATCGCATAAAACTGACACGATAGCCCTAGGGCTTACTGAAAAATTGGTCAAGTCTGAATAACCTTTTCCACCCACGCCGATGCCAGCAATATATAAGGTGTCACTCGGAGCGATAAATCCTTTTCCACCCAATACGGTGCGTGGTAAAATTGAAAATGCGGTGGCGGCCAGTCCTGCAGTTTGTATAAATTTTCTGCGTGAAATTTTATTTTCTTTAGGTATGCTTCTGTCCTTTTTAATCATAATGTTCTAAAGAGATTTTAACTAAAGTACTGATATTGGAAGTCAAAAGAAAGTGTTGTTATATCGAGGAGATTGTGGTGGTTTCTATCGGTTGTATATTTAATTATCTAAATAAGTTTTAATTAATTCTTTAACTTTCTAGACAACAAAAGAATCAACTCATGTTAAGAAAATTACCTACCATTTTTGTCAGTCTCTTATTATTCATAAAGTGCCAATCACAGCGAACCTCCAATGAGGATAAGACTTTTCGATTTAAGGAAATAAACATTGAGGAATTACATAGAGGTTATCAGGAAGGTCAATACAGCATTGCTGATGTAGTTCAAAGCTATTTGGATCGAATTGAACAAATAGATAAAAACGGACCGGCGCTTCACTCAGTAATACAAGTAAATCCGGATGCGCTGGAGATAGCCCGTAGACTTGATCAGGAAATGAAAAACGGAAAACTTAGAGGGCCACTTCATGGTATTCCTGTCTTGTTGAAAGATAATATCGACACCCATGATAAGATGGAGACCACAGCCGGATCGAGGGCACTAATTGGATCTCATCCACTACAGGATAGCTATGTGGCAGCGCAACTTCGAGAGGCAGGGGCAGTGATATTAGGAAAAGCCAATCTAAGCGAATGGGCTAATTTCAGGGGACAAATGTCTTCAAGTGGCTGGAGTGGTGTTGGAGGTCAGACAAGAAACCCTTATGATATCACCAGAAATCCCTGCGGATCAAGTGCGGGATCTGGTGTGGCGGTATCTGCAAACCTTACCATGCTTGCCATTGGCACCGAAACCAATGGTTCAATAGTGTGTCCATCTACTGCCAATGGCATCGTCGGAATCAAACCAACTGTAGGTTTGATAAGTCGTTCTGGAATTATACCCATCTCATTCACCCAGGACACAGCAGGCCCTATGGCTCGATCTGTAAGGGATGCAGCCATCTGTCTGGGTACACTGGTAGGGGTTGACTCATTAGACATTAAGACTCTTGCTCCCGACAGGAAAGTCTATGCAGACTATACTCAGTTCTTAAATAAGGACGGAATAAAAGGAAAGCGAATCGGTTTATACAAAGCCCCTATGGGAAGGAATTATAAACTGGATACAGTGATGAATGAAGCGATCGCCTATTTAAAAAGTCAAGGGGCAGAGGTTATTGATATTGAGGAAATTGCTTCTGCTGAAGTGGGCAGGCTTTCATTTGAGGTTATGTTATTTGAATATAAAGATGGATTGAACAAGTATTTTCAATCACTAGGTCCGGATGCGAAAATCAAAAGTGTTGAAGATCTGATTGCATTTAATATATCAGATTCTGTGGAGATGAAGTTTTACAACCAGCGATTCCTGGAGCTGGCACTGCAGAAATCAGGACTGGATTCTGAAGAATACAAAGAAACATTAGAAAAAATGTTATACGGAAGCAGAGAAGAGGGGATAGACAAGGTAATGAACGAGCATCAACTTGATGCCATCATCGCACCCACAGGTGGACCTGCATGGAAGACAGACTGGGCCAATGGAGATTCAGGTCATATTGGAAGTTCATCGCCTGCCGCAAGATCTGGGTATCCCAATATTACCGTGCCCATGGGATTTGTGGAGGGGCTCCCAGTAGGAATTTCTTTTTTTGGGCGGGCATGGAGTGAGCCGGTATTACTTGAGATTGCCTATGCCTATGAACAAGGCACAAAACACCGCAAGGCTCCGCAATTTTTAGAATCAAAATATTAGTAAAATCTCCACTGAACAATAGTCAATCAATATTTAACTTTTTCTAGAAAAGCTGATAATAATAGTTGGTATGTATATTGGTCGCGTGATTTTACTTCAATCATGCTTACTATGTTTTCAATTGAATTGCGTTTTGTGACATTGAGTGCCTTGGCTACCAATGCCATCTCTTCAAGTGCAGCGCAAGTCGTTGTGTCCAAAAAATTGACATTAGATTTTGAGTAAAATGATTCAATGCACTTGGTGACTGCCTTCTGCCTGTCACCATCAAATTCCCTTTTTATCATTTTTGTCACCTGATTGATAAGTGATGGCAAGGATGGTGGAATGTGAGACCCTAGATTCAAAGCTAAATTTGAATCAGTAAATTTCTTCAATGTTGCTTTACTTACCTTTCTGGACCGAGTGCTAGTCAATTGCTTGTATGTGGCATCAGCCAGGGTTTTTATGTTCCTATCAACTGGCCTAAAGGCATTTCTATAATAAAACCAAAAAGCACTGGACTCAATACCATCAGGATTATCCAGTCCAAATTGATAAGGTTCGATTTCAAAATAGGTGACTTTAAAGATATTTCTATAAACCCTTAGAAGCTGCCCAAGAAGGTAACTGGATTCACCACCTCGAAACGGTTCTAAAATATTGATTCCGAAATTTGCCGTTTTGCCATAAATCCAAGAACCTCCATAGGCCACCGGAAATCCATTTTTAAACAAGGTGTACCCCATATATGATTCAAGGGGCAATTGTCTATTGGCTACCATTCCATAAATGGCTATTGAGATACCATGTTCTAGTTGGTAGAGTCGAAGTGAAGCCTCATCAAGATAAGTGGCAGGATCAGTTTCTCTGATATTCAAGGCCATGGTCATTTTGATGCAATTAATTAACGTGCTTTTGTTCTTCTGAAGTAATTCAGATGGTGCTGGAATATTTTTTTCAATGAAGTTTTTGATATCGATTTTCTTATTCCATTCGCGTTGAAAATAAATCTTGCTTTCGTAAATGCGGTTATAGGCAATCGAATAATTTTTATTAGCGGGAGTGAATTTGGTTTCCAGTGCAAGGGTATCAAATAAGTAATCCTTAATGGTTGGCTGTTGATTGAGTGAGTAAAATTGGTTGACTAAGAATGAGACGCGTTGCGATTTTCTTACTAAGAGCACATCAAATAATTCTTCATGGCTAAAGCCGGCAGTTGTATTACTTCGCTCCAATGAAGGCAAGGTATGTTCCAGTACTTTATTAAGTGAGTCGTTGGATATGTTAATCAATTCTAGTTTCCCAAGGGATTGATCTTGAATCCACACCAGACAGTCTTGAGAGAAACTAAAGACAGAGCTGGTGAATGGCAAGCCTGAATTTTGAATGAGGAGGAGCTTTTTAGCGTTGGCTTTTTTTAAGGTTTGTGAAATTCTGCCTAGTTCTTTTTCGGCAAGCGCTAGCAGTTGTTTGTCAAATGGATGAGCACAAATAAACAGGAGCGAATGACAATAGCTGATTAGACTTGTGTTGATGGTGACATGGCGCTTTCTTACTATTGCCAGGGTATGCTTTAATTGAACCTGACTTTCAATATCTAATTTCCTGGAAAGGAAATTAATTTTTCTAATGAGGACTGAAAATCTAGTCATTATTTAACTACGTCAGGCAGTGTAAGTTAATCAAACTTGCTTTGCTATTCGTAATGATATTGATTAGAATAATTTTAGCTGTATCGGTGTAATCACGCCTCGATAAGTTGAGGAAACTGAGTTATCCCTATTGGCACTTATTTTATAAAGATCAGTTTCTTTATAACGGCTAGCAATAACTACTTCGGTATGCTGATTAATACCTTCGAATAGCTTTTGAACAATGGCCATTGAATTGTTATTTCTCGATAAATGCCCCAAGAAAAGATGACTCATAAAGTCTGGCTTATGTTTCGTAAATAGCTTGGCAGCCTGTACGTTGGAAAGATGTCCAAATCCACCTTTTATTCTGTTAATGAGGGCCCTGGGATATCTTCCTGTTTCAAGTAGTTCTTCATCGTAATTGGATTCTAGAAATGCGGCATGGCACTGCTTGAAATTTTGAATGACATGATCTGAGATAGCTCCAATATCAGTGAAAACGCCCACATTCACTGTTTCATTGGATACGATAAAGTTATGCGGATCGGAGGCGTCATGAAGTATTGGGAATGCCCTGATGGTTAGGTTTCCAATGGAAATTGGTTCATAGACGCTGAAAGAATAAGCCTCCACCTTTCTCAGTTGAGATTTAATTAGCGTTTTAGCTGTGATATAAATAGGTATTTGATGTTTTTTGATGATGGATGGAACTCCATGAATATGGTCGGAATGCTCGTGGGTGATGAAGATGGCTTTTACTTTACTTATCGAAAGTCCAAGTCGTCTCAGGCGCTTTTCTGTTTCTCGACATGAAATTCCAGCATCTACTAGAATGGCTTCATCATCATTGCCAATATAATAGCTATTTCCATTGCTGCCTGAATTTAATGATGCGACAAATAATGACATTCACGCAAAGTAAAACATTATTTACTTCAACGGTAGCCTGTTCTCCACTTTACGTAAATTGGAGGAAATTAAAACGAAATGGATTTAACTAAATCCACAACCTATAATAATGATGACGAAATTTCTTGAATTACCAATTGCTGAGGAGGATGAAACAAAGAAAGAGTTGGTGAATGTAGCCAATATTGGACGGGTATTTCCTAACCCACAAAATGCCAGGTATAGCATAATTGAGCTCAATTATCATAGCATAAACGATGCGCCCGTATGCCTGGAAGTCAATATTCCTTATGAAACTTTGAGGACCTACTTCGTTACCTAGTTTATGGGCCAGGTCATTCCCCAATTCTCAGATCTGCAAAATGAAATTATCTTCACAACTGCTCGAAGTAGTGGGCCAGGCGGGCAAAACGTCAATAAGGTAAACAGTAAAGTCACCTTGCGATGGGATATGTTGAATTCCATCACGCTGACAGATTCGCAAAAACAACTAGTTCTTACAAAATTAAAACCCCGACTGACCAATGATGGTGTTCTGATCTTAAGTGTTCAGGAAAGTCGCTCTCAGATAATCAATAAGGAGGAGGTAATAAAGAAATTTAACCTATTGCTAAAAAAGGCCTTTGCGATAAGGAAAAAAAGAAAATCCACCAAACCCACTAAATCATCCGTAAAGAAACGGGTAGACGCAAAAAAGTTGAGGGGACAAAAGAAGCAATGGAGGCAAAGACCTGATCATTAATTTCTACCACTCATCATCTGTTGCCTTAAGTTCAAAGGCATCAGCAAAAGCTTTCCCCAGTAGGCCCAAATGATTTGGCTTGAGCCAGTCTTGTGAAAGTTGCGTGCCATTACTTTTGCTGCATAATCCAGTAAATGACTCTTTCTCCTTAATTGATTTGTAACCTATTTCACCTGTTACCATAATTTTATTGAATGTAACGCGGTATCTGCCTTCACGAATTGAGACAGATGCTTTACCACTGAAATTACCGGTTTGCAGAATTAAAGGTGTTTCGACCTGGCTGAGTTGGAATTTAAGATAATCGACTGTTAAGTCGCTGACAT
>DATCZR010000334.1:0-4590 GCA_036525835.1 Cyclobacteriaceae bacterium | reverse complement strand
TCCTTAAAGAGTCCTTCAGATTTATCGTAGTTTTCATTGCTTAGGTATTTCAAAGCCAGATTTTTAGCCAATCCAAAGTCTTTTTCTTGCTTGTGAATTACTTCGCCAGCTTCTAACCAAAGTGGATCATCGGTACATTTGCCCTGAAGCATAAACCCGAAAATCTTTTTTGCTAAAGTGATATCATTTGGCGTTTTCTTGAATTTGGGCTCCAGATTATTCTTCACGAAGTCACAATCTACTTTTACCATTCCAATGAGCAAGTCATCGATCACGCTCACATATTCCTTCAGCTTGGTCGCATCTTTGGTCTTACCAGCAGCATCGGCCTGCTTAATCTTTTGATTCGCAATCGTCATGATTTTGTCATAACGATCTAATATTTGCTCATCGCTCAAGTTTTTTTGCAGGACAAAATTGGCCTGAATGGTAGTCATATACGCCATCAGGTTTCCGTCCGACATTTTATCTCCGCTTATTTCGGCTACCCGATCAAACAACTTGAGTAGCTCAACTGACTTATCCTTGTTGGTAACATTGTATTTATAAGCGTAAAAAGCTTTTCTGTTCAATACATTTACCTCGTCTCCACAATTCTTTATTCTCAAATCGTACATCATCAGCATGGAGTCAACCAATTGCTGCTTTTTTCCTGGATCTTTTTCCTTCTCAGCCAGGTTATCATAGATCTCAGCACCATCAATGTATAATTTTACATGCCAATCAGGCGCATTCTTAAGCATCCAATTGAATGGGCCAGCAGCAGCTCTAAACTGTCCTTGCTTCATGGCATCTCCATATAGCGCGACTTTTTCTTCGGCTTTATCCTTTTCTTCAGGCCACTTAAACTCGCGACACTGAGCTTGAGCAATAAAACTTGATGTTATTGTGAAGAACATCATAAGCCCAGTTACTATTGTTTTCATTTTTTTCATTTCTAGTCAAATCTTCTTTTTATAAACCACTGGTCGTTGAAAGTAATTCCAAAATATAACTTAAAGTAATTTTCTTCAATAGTGTTAGTCTGCAAATCACCCCTCTTGCCCACTTTTACGGCCATATCCAAGCTGGATATGCGACTAACTGGTAGAGATAACCCAAAATTAATGCCAAAATCTCTCAAAGCACTGCCATTAATCAAAAATGGTGCTTCACTTAGGCTTATACCCGTTCGGTATGTGACTCTTTTGAGGTAATTGCTTACAGAACCGGCATCAGGAATGAATTTACCTCCGAAAGTAAGCTGCCAACCTGTATTGGCACCAACGGCAGATCCGTAATAGTCGGCATACTTAGAATAATCGATATAACTGAAATCAGCTCCAATCATCCAATCTAGACCTTTGCCAAAGGAAATACCCCCTGATATGGTCTGCGGAAACGTGGAAAAAAAAGGAACATTGTTGATCAAGGTCACGGAATCTAAAATTCCACCTGCATTTCGTCTTTCAAATCGCTCGAAAAATTTTCCTCTTATCTCAGATTGAAAATCATACACCAAGCCCACATTGAACTGATAGTTCTTTTTTCCAAATAAAGAGTCGAGATGATAGGAGATGCCGGATGATAAACCAAAGCCTGAATACGATTGCCTGTCATAAATATTATTGGAATAAACTATTATTTGAGATGATTCGCTGAGTGCTGTTGCAAATTCGTTGATTACAGCACCGAAATAGTAAGTGGCTTTGATGCCTACTGACAGATTGGGATGCAACCTTACTCCATTTGACCAATATAATTGGTTAATGCCTCCACTTCCTCTTTCAACCACATCAACTGTGCGTGTACTATTTTCAATAGGTCCGACATAGTTGAGTCGATAATTAACTGATGTATAGGGCATAAGTCCAAAGCCTGTACCCCACTTTCCTCGCTTTATTGGAAAGCCCATGGCCAGGTAATTCAAATTTCCATTTCCGGTTTTTTCCGAAGAGGAATCTCCTTTTATCGTCTTTTGCTCACCAATGAATCCTGCTTCAAATACGGTGATGGTATTGAATACAAGCAATGCCGGGTTTACATTATTTAAATGCCAATACTCGGGATAGCTTGTGCCTAAGCCACCCATTCCCTGATTCTGTGTTAAACCATTACCAAAGGTCTCACCAAGTCCAAAAGCGGAAAATGGAGTCTTTGCTGCCTGACCTACGGATTCAAATTGAATGAAAATAATTAGCAGTAGGCTAATTATTAAAAGCTTAGACGTTGACATTATGCAGCAAAATCCTGTTTAATCCTTTTAAGACTAGATTTGGGGCTACAAATATGGGTTGTTTCAATCTGTTTTCAAAAAGGAAGGCATCACCGCCACATAAAATCACAGACAGATTGGGGTATTTTACTTTGTAATTATTGATTAGCCCTTCAATCTCTGCCAGTACTCCATTGATCACGCCACTCTGCAAGCACTCTTCAGTTGTTCGTCCGATAAGCTCTACATGCTCCTTTACCTTAACTAACGGAAGCCTGGCAGTTAAAGTGTGCATGGCTTCAAAGCGCATTTTTACTCCAGGAGAGATGGCGCCACCATAATACACAGCATTTGCATCAACGAATTCGTAGTTAATGCAGGTGCCCATATCAATTACCAAACTATTGCGACCAGGTGCAATTTCAATGGCACCACAAGCTGCGGCAATTCGATCAACACCTAAAGTGTCTCGAGAACTGTAACGGACTTCAATGGGCAACGGAAGTGATTGAGTTAGTTCAATTTTTTTCTCTTTTACCTCAACCAGCTTTAAAAGTGAATCAGGTGATTTTGAAACCGAACTGACAATAAGGTTGCTAATTAATTTTTGATCTACCCATTTTCCAAAAGTGGAGATATCCTCAAAAATAAATTGTTCTTGCAGAGCAGTTTGATTAAATACGCCAACTTTGATGCGGGTATTACCATGGTCAATAGCAAGATTCATAAATTAAATTTTGCGAATATTACTTTAGCTTTGAAAAGAAACTCAAAAGTATGAAATGGGTTTGTAAACTTTGGATTCAGGTTTGATAATAATGAATTAGAGGGTTAGAAGCGACAAGCGAGAATAATCGATGAAGCCAACAGCTAAATATCGGGTTATCGGCATAATGTCAGGTACATCTTTGGATGGCCTTGATCTGGTATGCTGTGACTATCAACGAAAGAAGGGGAGGTGGACTTTTGATTTGATTGTTGGGGAGACAATTAAGTACACGCAAATTTGGACTTGGAGACTATCTAATGCGCACTTGCTACCAGGCGTTGATCTGCAAAAGCTGGACTACGAGTTTGGAAATTTTATAGGAATTCGATGTAAGCAGTTTATTGAGAAACATAAAATAAAAAAAGTTGATTTCATTGCCTCACATGGGCATACCGTTTTTCATCAACCCGAAAAAAAATTAACGCACCAAATAGGTAATGGAGTCGCCATTTTTGAATCATCCAAATTGCCGGTAATAAATGATTTCAGATCACTTGATGTACTCAAAGGTGGCCAAGGCGCGCCATTGGTTCCAGTGGGAGATCATCACCTTTTTGCTGATTTTGATGTGTGCCTAAATTTGGGAGGGATTGCGAACTATTCTCTCAATGAAAAAAAGAAAAGAGTCGCTGCCGACATTTGCTTTACCAATATGGGATTGAACTATCTGGCTGGTAAAATGGAAATGAAATTTGACAAAAACGGAAAGCAGGCAGCTCAAGGTGTTGTTGATGTCAAGATGCTAATGGATTTGAAGACTATTTATGGCAAATGGAAATCAACAAGACCCTCACTTGGACGAGAAAGTTTTGAAATGCTAATCAAACCGCTGCTTGATAATGAAAACATTTCGATACAAAATCGACTCCGAACTTTTTGTGAATCAGTAAGTATTGAAATTGAAAGTGTGATCCCCAAAAGGAAAAAGAAGCTGAAAGTATTAGCAACAGGGGGAGGCGCTTTCAATCAATTTTTAATTGAGATATTGCAAAGCAAGGTTGTACATAAAGCGGTAATCATTGTGCCTCACAAAAAAATAGTAAACTATAAGGAGGCCATCGTATTTGGTCTGCTGGGTATGCTACGTCTGAAAAATAAAATCAATGTACTGAAAAGTGTAACCGGTGCCTCTACTGACACCACCGCGGGCACGATGATCGGTTTTTAATTTTATTTAAGAATTACAATTACATTTACCTTCATTGCCATCCAATTCTATGAAAGACCTTCTACAAAAATTCGAAAATAAAAGACCTGAAATAGTATTTGAATGGAAAGATGCAGAAACTGATGCGGAAGGGTGGGTGGTAATCAACTCGCTTCGAGGCGGTGCGGCGGGAGGTGGAACGCGAATGCGTATAGGGTTAGACAAACGGGAAGTTGAGTCTCTAGCCAAAACGATGGAAATCAAGTTTACCGTTTCGGGCCCTCTCATTGGCGGGGCAAAATCTGGAATCAATTTCGATCCGAATGATCCCCGTAAGTCTGAAGTACTTCACCGTTGGTACAACGCAGTCATGCCGTTATTAAAATATTATTATGGCACTGGAGGAGATTTGAATGTGGATGAAATTCATGAAGTGATACCTATAACAGAAGATGTAGGTATATGGCACCCACAAGAGGG
>DATCZR010000333.1:0-7015 GCA_036525835.1 Cyclobacteriaceae bacterium | reverse complement strand
CATTTCAATCAACTAACCAGTTTATCTTATGTTTATCGGCCATTTTGCTTTAGGATTTGCTGCAAAGAAAATTGAACCCAAAGTATCATTGGGGACTTACTTTCTTGCTTTTCAATTTGCTGATCTCTTGTGGCCCACATTATTGGTGTTGGGCATGGAGAAAGTTGAGATTAGCCCGGGGATAACGGCCGCCACCCCACTGGACTTTGTAAGCTACCCCATTTCTCATAGTCTATTAATGATATCGGTTTGGGGTGCGCTATTTGGAATCACTTATTATGTTGCGAAAAGAAATTCCTTGGCAGCCTGGATATTGGCAGTAGGCGTAGTAAGTCATTGGATTCTGGATTTGATAACTCATCGGCCCGATCTTCCTCTCGTTCCGGGTGGTGATATGCTACTTGGTTTGGGCCTGTGGAATTCTGTGCTGTGGTCGCAGGTTGTGGAGCTGTCTTTGTTTATAGTGTGTGTTTGGATATATAACAATAGTACCCATGCATTAAATAAAAAAGGCAGCATCGGCTTTTGGTCCCTGATCATTTTCTTTTTATTGATTCATGTTTCAAATATACTCGGCCCTCCACCTCCCAGTGTTACGGCTATTGCTTGGGTAGGTCACTTACAATGGTTATTTGTAATTTGGGCTTATTGGATCGATCGCAATAGGGAAGAAGCACTTATGAAATTATGAAGCAATTTTTATTAAATCAGAAATGTCTGTTATTCTTTGCTTGCTGTCTGGCATTGGGAGCAAATGGATTGCGCAAACCAAAAAAAACTTTGCAATCAGAACCATAACAGCTGGTGTCAACTTATCTGATCTAACAGATACTGTTTCCATTAGGTCTGCCATTGATTTTTTAATTAGGCTAAAGATGGATTTGTTACCAAAGGATATGAGGTGCAGACACTTCGTATCTCCACACAGCCTTTGTATGCGTATCTGAATGGGAAGACTTATGATGCGGCAATTCCTTATCTAATAAAAATAGATCAGCTGGTCAGTGAAGCGGGAATGATCCTGGCTATCGGACCAGTAATCACGAATGACTTTAAGGGAGATATTTCAGATTGGGCACTGAAACTTATTCAAGAGACAAGGCTTTTTCTTATCTAAGGCAAGAAAGCGGGTGATTGGGTTGCTTTTGAAAACGTGTCGCTGACACCTTGCAAGGTGATGAAAATCGAATAATACTTTACTACAGTAATTCTTCAATTCAATATTATCAGCTGTCGAGTCAATCCTATTGGCCAGTTTTTATAATTAGGCAATAGCATATTGTATCATCATCCTCCAAAAAGCAAAAACTGATATGCTACAGAGTTATTTAAAAATAGCCTTGCGTTCGCTATTTAGAAGTAAAACGCATTGGCCTTTGATTTTTAATCTAAAAAAATGACAGAAATCCTGTTTTTTAAATTATTTGGACATTATTATTGTCTTCTATTTAGAATTAATCTAATTAAAGATAATGCGCACCGTATTTACCCTCCTCTTCCTGCTCAGCTCCATCTATTCATTTTCTCAACTGGTTAAAGGTAGGGTTGTAGACCAGTCAGGTAGACCCATAATTGGGGTTAATGTTATAATAGAAGGCACAGGTACAGGAACTTCCTCCGCTGTTAATGGTGAATTCGAAATTGAAATCCCTTCGAAAGGCAAATATATTAAGTGCAGCAGCATTGGCTTTGATACGAAGTTGGTGAGCCAGAATGAATGGCAGAAAGATTCTGTCATTACGATTGTCTTGACAGAAAACCTCTACCAACTTCCTGAAGTAATCGTTGGAAGAGAAACCATGACAGGTGGACTTTCAGGTGTGATGTCAGTGCCAGGATCAGCCCATTACCTGAATCTTCAGGCACTTAACAAGTTTAGCTATGCGGATATCAACCGAATTTTGAGAAACGTTCCCGGGTTGAACATTCAGGAAGAGGATGGATTTGGATTAAGACCCAACATTGGCATGCGCGGAACAGGCGTAGAACGGAGTAGCAAGATTACTTTAATGGAAGATGGAATTTTAATGGCACCCGCGCCATATACCGCTCCTTCCGCATATTATTTTCCATCGGTTGGCAGGATGCAAGGAATTGAAGTAAGAAAGGGATCAAGTCAAATAAAGTATGGACCTTACACCACGGGCGGAGCCGTTAACTTAATTTCCACGCGAATTCCCAATGGATTTTCTTCAAAGATTAATTTGTTGGGTGGCAGTTATGGTAGAAGGACTGTCCATGCCATGATGGGACAGTCCTTTGAATATGGTGGTATTATGTTGGAAACGTTTCAGCATGGGGCTGATGGCTTCAAGCAACTGGACAATGGCGGACCGACTGGATTTAACAGTGAAGACTACTTGGCAAAAGTTAGAATTAATACGCGTCCCGGAGCCAAAGTTTATCAGTCCTTAACCGTTAAAGCAGGACAGGCTAAAGGAGATTCTGACGAGACCTATCTTGGCCTAACAAGAAATGATTTTGAGATCACTCCCCTAAGAAGATACAGTGCATCTCAGTTGGATAACATCAATACGCGTCACACGCAGTACTCATTTAAATACAACGTACTGCCTTTACACTTCATGGATATTTCAATCACCGGGTATCAAAACAAATTTACCAGAAATTGGTATAAACTGGATAAAGTAAAATATGGCACTGGCGCCAAGGTGGATATAAGTCAATTACTGGATGATCCTGCTGCCTATACGGATGAGTATGCTATACTGACTGGTGCAACAAGTCCAAATTCGGATGCTTTGTTGGTAAAGGCCAACAATCGAAATTATTATTCAAGAGGCATTCAATTGGTTACTGGTTTTAATTTTAAGACACCCGCATTAACTCATGATATTGAAACAAGTATCCGTTTTCATCGAGACGAGGAAGATAGATTTCAATGGGAAGACCAATACAAAATGGATGCCGGTGACATGATGCGTACCTCTTCTGGCATCCCAGGAACGGAGAGCAATCGCGTTACAGACGCAGAGGCCATTTCGGCCTATGTTCAGTACAATCTACAATTCAAGAAATGGAGGTTCACACCCGGATTGCGGATGGAAGATGTATTGCTCTCGCGGACAGATTATGGCAAAGCTGATCCGGCAAGGCAAGGGACCGATGCTGTGCGATCAAACAACCATATTATGGCATGGATTCCCGGAGCTGCTATCGAATATTCCCATAGTAAACAAATTTCGAGCTTTGCCGGAATACACAAAGGATTTGCACCTCCTGGTCCGGCTGAAGGTGCTCTTCCAGAGAACAGCATCAATTATGAAGTTGGTATTAGATTGAATCAACCGGGTACTATTTTTCAGTTAATTGGATTTTATAATGATTATGAAAACCTTCTTGGAGCCGATTTGGCTGCTTCTGGTGGAGGAGGTAGCGGTGACTTATTCAATGCCGGTCAAGCTATTATCTATGGACTAGAGGCTGAACTTAATTATAATCTCCCCTTCACGCTTAAGAAATTAGTTTTTCCCATCTCAGTTGCCTATACGCTCACCAGCGGAGAATTTCTTAGTTCTTTTAGTGCGCTCAATGAAGACTGGGGCACAGTAACCAAGGGAGACAGACTGCCTTACTTATCAAATCATCAACTTACTTTCAATGCTGGAATCGAGCACAAGACTTTTGATATACAGGTGAGTTCCAAATTCAACAGTGCGATGCGTACATCTCCGGGAATGGGGGAGATTACCAAAGACAATAAGATTAATGAAAATTTTGTAATTGATATTTCTTCCAATATTCGTCTCAATCAATACTTTACGGCATTTGCCTCGGTTAATAACTTAATGGATGCAGTATATGTGGTGGCCCAGCGACCTGCAGGATTGCGGCCGGGCATGCCCAGAAGTTTTGTGATTGGATTGAAAATGAATTTATAATGATCCGTCAAGGTTGAGAACAGTCTGTAAAAGAACGTTGGCTCCCTTTTCTATCTGTTTAGGACTGCTATATTCATCAACTGCGTGACTAATGCCATCTTTGGAGGGAATGAAAATCATAGCTGCCGAGTATTTGGTCCCCAAAATCTGTGCATCGTGCCCGGCACCGCTGTGCATTTCAATGGAAGAATAATTGAGTTGCTGACAACTTGAAACAATTGCATCAACTACTTTTTGATCAAAGTTCACAGCGGGAACATTCACCAGTACTTCTTGCTCAACTTTTATATTTTCAAAAGAATGATCGGTCGACATAAACTCCACAAGTTCAGTAAGTACTTTCGAAAGTCGTTGGTTATTTAGATTTCGGATATCAAGTGTTGCCACAATTTTTTCTGGCACTACATTGATGGCATTGGGAAAGACTTCAATGGATCCGATGGTGATCAGTTGATTTTCAATTTCATGACATAGCTCTCGTGCTCGATTAGACAATCTGCTGAGCGCATAAAATGCATCTTTTCTCGCATAAAGCGGAGTGGTACCGGCATGCGCACTTTTTCCAGTTAAGGTAAGTTTGATCCAATGTATAGCTTGCACTGCCTTTACCGCTCCAATATCAATATTGGCTTCTTCTAAAATGGGGCCCTGCTCAATGTGCAGTTCAATAAAATGGGTGTAATTAATGAACCCACATTTTCTGCTGCCCTCGTACCCAATGGTCTTCAATGCTTCGGTTACTGTTAGTCCTTTGATGTCTCTAGATCCCAGGTAGCTATTTACTTTATCCGGATTGGCATGTGCCAGGCTACCCATCATGTCAGGAAAAAATCTTACCCCTTCTTCATTGGTGTAATTGGCAACTACAAGCGAGTGATTGAGCTGTACTTTTTTATCAATTAATGTTTGGGCAACTTCCAGTGCTGCCAGTACGCCCACGGGACCGTCATATTTTCCTCCGGTGGGAACGCTATCCAAGTGAGAGCCGATGCCTATAAATTGATTCTTGTTTTTTCCTTCCAGGATGCCAAACATGTTTCCAATTTCATCCACTTCAATTTTCAGATTCAATTCATCCATCCATTGCCGGAATAAGTTTCTTGCCTTTTGGTCTTCAACTGACAAGCTCAATCGCTTTACACCTCCGGAAGCCAATGCGCCAAACCTGGCCATTTCTTCTATTCTGTTATTGAGACGCGCTGGATTTATTCTTAAGGAAGAGTGCATCTTAAATTATTTTTTAAAGGTTAGATAAAATGAAGTTCCTTTTCCAGGTGCTGACTGCACCTTTATGGATCCTTCATGCATTCCCATAATTTGTTTGGACAGACTCAGTCCAATCCCTGACCCATTTTTTTTGGTTGAATAGAAGGGAACAAATATTTCATTCAATTCTCTTTCCGGGATCCCTTTTCCATTGTCGGTCACTTCCAAAACTGTTTTGTTATTCTCATGATAGCCCCGCACGATGATTTCACCATTGACTCCTTCCTTGATGGCCTGAATACTGTTGGTAAGGAGATTGATAAGCACTTGCTCGATAAGTTTTGGATCCGCATTGATGGTCAGATCGCTTGGTGTGAGCTCATAGGTCAGCTCAATGGACCGATTACCAATTTTGGCTTGCATAAGCTGACTGATTTCGTCCAACATAGACTTAACTTCGATTTCTGCTGGAGATGGTTTGGGTACTTTTGTCAGCTTGCGGTAAGTGTCTACAAAACTTAAAAGGCCATCACTTCGTTTGTGAATTGTTTTGAGTGAAAATCTGATGTCCTTAATGGTTTCATCATCTATTTCACTTAGCTTTTTTTGGTTTCCTGACTTGTCTTCCAGTACGGTTTGCATCGTTTCGGTTAGCGAGGCAATGGGTGTGACTGAATTCATGATTTCATGAGTGAGAATGCGAATCAATTTATGCCATGCTTCAATTTCTTTTTGTTCGATTTCTGAGTTGATGTCCTGAAGGGTAATCAGCTTATGTTGTTTATCCAGTATGGTTGGGCTGGTAATGTCTACTGCGAAAGATTTGGTTTCACCTTGTATTTCCAGTTGGAGTAAAGTTCTTGCTGTATCTCCTAACCGATCGATGTTTGACGCAAAGTTGGGATTTACCTGCTGTACCAATTTCCAATTTTTGACACCGGGTATACCAATGAGCTGCTCTGCAGTTGGATTAATTGTAGTTATTCTGTTATCGTCTTCAATTGAAATGATGCCAAAATGCAATTGCCTTACCAGCATTTGTAAAAAGTGATATTGTGCCTCTTTTTCAATTTTGACATCTTTATACGCTTGTATGATTTCAATCATACTGTGCTGCAGTTCTTTAAATGATTTACCCAGGGGTAGTTCTTTAAAAGTGATGGAAAAATCTGCATGCCGGATAGCCAGAAAGAGCCTGGCTAATTCTCTGTTGGTGTGATTGACAAATCGAATCAATTCACCTATCTGGATAACCAGGATAACGAGGAGTATGATATGATTAAAGAATAATCGAGTGTCGCCAAAAATAAATGAAAGGACAAGCACATTGGCTACAATCAGTGCTATTCGAAGAACGATCAAGAAAGTGAATTTTTTGTAGAACATTTTTCTGAAATCAGATTTTGTACTTCTTCATTCTTCTATACAAAGCAGTCCTGGTCATGCCGAGTGAATTGGCAGTTTGCGTAACGTTGCCATCATGGTCATCAAGCGATTGCAGGATAAACCGCTTTTCCATTTCATCCATAGTGAGTTGTTCCTGTGGAGTCGATTCTTTAGTAGATGTTGAATTGAGCAGTGTATCCGCTGACCGTATGATTTTCTCATCCGACAAAATGACGGCTCTTTCTATGGCATGCTGCAGTTCTCTGATATTGCCAGGCCACGGATACTTTTTCATTTTGGAAATTACAGCTTTATCAATCTTAATGCCTTGTCGCTTATACTTCTTACCATATAGTTCAAGAAAATGATCGGCCAGCAATTCAATGTCGTCTGTTCGCTCACGTAAAGGAGGGACTCGGATTTCTACCGTGTTGATTCTATAGAGCAAATCTTGCCTGAACTTCTTTTCATAAATCATATCATATAAAGGAAGATTAGTGGCACAAATCAGTCTGAAGTCT
>DATCZR010000332.1:0-5166 GCA_036525835.1 Cyclobacteriaceae bacterium | reverse complement strand
TCCTTAATTTCTACCCCTACTCTAATCTCACCGCCGTCTTCAGTAAACTTCATACCGTTAAGTATAAGATTCCTGAACACCAGATTTACCATATTTAAGTCAGCGAGCGCGAATGTATAGGGTGGTATGTTATTGACCAAGTTGATGTTTTTAATGTGTAGGGAACTTAATAAATCAAAATTCTCATCGACCAAAGCTTTAAGATCAACCTGGCTAGGTTGTATTCTTAGTTTATCCATTTGAAGGAGTGTCCAGTCCAGCAGATTGTTGATCAAATTCTTGGTATGGCTGAATTGCAGTTGAAGTTCTTGGGTCAATTTTGGGAGTTCCTCAGGTTTAATCTGACTTTTGGCCATCAAATCAAGTATACCCGACAAGGCATTGATTGGAGAACGAAGATCATGTGAAATGACAGAAAAAAACTTATCCTTAACTTGATTCAGCTGCTCTAATTCCAGGCTACGCTTTTTGATTTCATTCTGATGCTCAATGAGCATTTTATTAATCTTTATCTTTCGCTGTCCGCTTCTGTAAACTGTAAAAAGAAGAATTCCTGTGAGGGCCACCACCACCACCATAATATTTCTGAAGAACGCCTGCCTGCTTAATTCATCCTTTTGCCTTGTTTGCATTTCATTCAAAGCGGCTATTTCCAAATCTTTATTTTCAGTTTGTATGCGAATTTGATCCTGAAAAATCTTTTGAATCATGTCCTGACTAAACAAGCTATCTTGAAGTACTTTGGACTGTTTAGTGTAAGCCAATGCACTTTTATAATCTTGCTTTCCTTCCGCAAGGGTGGATAATGCACGGTAACAATCTATTTCCAGGGTTCTTGCGCTTATTCCTTTGGCAATATTCAAAGCCTCCAGAATCAGGTAGGATGCTTCATCAAAATTTCCTTGACGTAAATACACCCTGCCCTTACCTAGAATGGACTCTGCTAATCCGTATTCGTTATTGGTTTTTTCATGCAGCATCTTCACGGTGTCGTAATAGGCATAAGCCTTGGCAAATTTTCCTTCTCTTAAGTAAAGTCGAGCCATACGCGCTACAATATCAGGCTCAAGAATGCTAATATTTCTTTTTCTGGTTATGGCGAGCGCCTTTAAAAGTGCTTCTTCCGACTGCTCATATTTATTTGTTCTCAAATAAATATCTCCCATTTCGTAATACGTGTAGGCAGGTCCATCCAGATCATTAATTTTTTCACCGAGTTTTCTGGCGACTTCTGCATGATCAATGGCAATATCATATTGACCTAATTCCTTAAATACTGTGCCTACGTTGTGCATGGCAATGGTGATCTGGATTGAATCATGAATGGCTCTGGCTCTTCTGAAGGATTGAGTAAAATAATAATACGCCTCATCATACTCGCCTAAATTGGTATAGTCGTTGCCCAGATAATTAAGCGACATGGCAATGTTCGAACTGTCTTTCAAAGCGAGTGCAATTGGTAATCTAGCCTTATCGAAACGCAAAGCGGTTACGAAATCACCCCTTAAGGTAGCCAGATAGCTAAGTTGCTTGTATGCGCTTATTCTTGCCCAATTCAAATCACTTTTTTCTGCTATTGCCGATGCTTCTTCAGCTAGGGTTTTTGCTCTTTCATAATCAATGAATTGGAATTCTTTAGAAAGTTCAATAGTGGCAATGATTTTTACAGAATCAGAAGACGTGCCGTTAATCACTTTGTTGAGACTATCCTGGCGAGCAGTAATTTGAGCTTGCAGTCCAAATGAAAGAGCCAACAGGAAGCCAATGAAAGCTTGATAAAGTATCGTGTTATTGATGCCCATGGATTCAAGAATGCTCATTCGACTGGATTAACCGTAAGTTAGCTCAATTTTTCCGTGGAATATTTCAGCTTCAAATTCAGATTGCAAGGGCGTTAACCTCGGTATAAGTTAAAAGGCAACCTGAGGAGTACAAAAATACAGGAAGCCGCATGAATAAGGTCAAGCCTCAAAAGTTATAAAGTAAGCTAATAAACAAGAGCCAAATAGTTGAAAATTGAGCAAAACAATACATGGATATGATCATAATAAACTAGTCAATTCCACAAACGGTGCTGTTCAAGATGCACTACCTGACCGAAGAACTGCTGGGTGGAGGCTTCAAAAGAGGGGGTGTAGTCTGAGACAAAAAACTTTTTAACCGATTTCGGGGCAGAATTAAGTAAGTCTAAGGCCTCCAGGTACTCTTTTAGTGCCTTAGCTACAATTTCTGAGGAGTCTAAAATGGTCACTTTGTATTGATAAAAAGCACTTATCTCTTTTTTGATAAGGGGGTAATGAGTACAAGCTAGTATGAGTGATTCAATATCCAAGAGTTCAGAATCTGATAAGTATTGTGCAATAATTTCATGACTGATTTGATTATTAAAAAAGCCTTCTTCAATCATGGGTGCTAGCAAGGGTGTTGCTAATGACTTCAGCGAAATATTTTTTCCGGTATCAGCTACACGCGCAGCGTAGACTCCGGAATTAACGGTGCGTTTAGTTCCGATCAGCCCAATCTGTTTATTGGAATGGTGTTGGGCTAGGTAGTCTATCATGGGATCAATAACATTGATGATGTGTGCATCTTTCCTGACATACTCCTTTAGTAACTCATAGGCTGCCGAGCTGGCCGAGTTGCAAGCAATCACAATTACTTTGCATCCTTGTTTGAGGAGAACTTCTGCTATCTTAACCGAGTAGGCTTGGATGGCAGCCTCTGACTTATCGCCGTATGGTAAATGCGCAGTGTCTCCGAAATAAATGATGTCTTCACTTGGCATCAGCTTCGTAATGGCTTGGGCTACAGTAAGTCCTCCAATTCCACTATCATAAATGCCAATAGGACGAAACGATTCGTTGCTCATACTATATGCTTAGGATAAATGGACATGTCTCTAGTGGACTTAGTTAGCTCAAATGCCAATTCAGTCAGCCAAAAATAGTCGCTCTAAATTGGAATTTGTATAATTGTGCCACTAACCATCAAAATTTAATACCATGGCATTCAATCTTCTAAAGGGAAAAAAGGGCATTATATTCGGTGCGCTTGATGAAAACTCAATCGCATGGAAGACTGCGCTTAAAATAAAGGAAGAAGGGGGCACTTTTACACTTACCAATGCCCCGATTGCCATGCGCATGGGCAAAATCAATGAATTGGCGAAAGCCTGCAATGCTGAAGTTATTCCTGCAGATGCTACTTCGGAGACTGATTTAAACACCCTTTTTGCCAAGTCGATGGATGTATTAGGTGGTAAATTGGATTTTGTACTGCACTCGATTGGGATGAGCCCAAACGTGAGAAAAAACAGATCATATGGTGATTTGAATTACGAATGGTATTTGAAAACCTTGGATATATCGGGTCTTTCTTTTCACAAAGTACTACAGACAGCTGAAAAGACCGACGCGATGAATGAATGGGGTTCCATTCTAGCACTAACCTACATTGCCGCGCAACGAACTTATCCGGATTACTCTGATATGGCCCAGGCGAAAGCAGTTTTGGAATCGATCGCCAGAAGCTATGGATATCGTTTTGCGAAATTGAAAAAGGTTAGGGTTAATACCATATCTCAGTCGCCAACCAAAACCACGGCTGGGGCCGGAATCTCAGGATTCGATGTCTTTTACGATTATGCCCAAATGATGTCTCCGCTTGGCAATGCGTCTGCTGAAGATTGCGCAAATTACATTGCTGCCATGTTTTCTGATTTTACCAGAATGGTAACTATGCAAAACTTGATGCACGATGGTGGATTCTCTTCTACTGGAATTACTGACGATTTGATTGAAAGACTCACCAAGTAGTAACGTCAATAAAATACTGCAGGCCAGTGAGGTTTCTGAAAACATTAATATATGGTTTGCTTTCCACCCAGTAAAATAAATCTCGGCCTCAGGGTGATCCGCAAACGTGATGACGGCTATCACGACATTGAAACCTGTTTTTATCCCTTGCCTTGGAATGACATTTTGGAGATCATCCCGTCCAAGACGATGTCATTCACCAATACTGGAATTAAGGTGCCCGGAAAGTATGATGATAATTTGTGTCTTAAAGCTTATTACCGGCTGCATGAAGAATTTGATTTACCTTCAGTTGATGTTCATCTTCATAAAATAGTACCGATGGGCGCAGGTTTGGGAGGCGGATCCTCAGATGCTGCAAACACTTTAATTTTGCTTAATCAACTGTTTAGTCTCAACTTATCAAATAGTCAGCTCGAACAATTCGCCTTGAGGTTAGGAAGTGATTGTGCCTATTTTATTCATGACAAACCTATGATAGGCATGGGTCGTGGGGAAAATCTGAATGCGACAGACGTCTCGCTCAAAGGCAAATTTATAGTGGTTATTAAGCCAAAGGTACATGTGTCAACAAGAGACGCATACACTGGCGTAAAACCAAACGATGCAAACGGATCAATTGCGGAAATAATAAAAAACGATAGCCTTCGAGCCTGGAAGGAGTTGCTGGTTAATGATTTTGAACCATCTGTGTTCAAGCAATTCCCCATTATTCGACAAGTGAAAGAAGAATTTTATAACCAGGGCGCTGAATATGCCAGTATGAGTGGATCGGGCTCAGCGGTGTATGGTATTTTCAACACTAAGGTGGATCTGAGCAATTATGCTAAGGAAATGGATTACTGGTCGGGGACCTTGTGATTTCGAATAAATTTTTCCTTAAAAAATGGATAAGAGATGACGGATCCAATGATAATAGCGGTGCCTACATAAAACTCAAATTCCATTTTTTCGCTATCTCCAAAAATGATCAGCGCCATAATGATTCCATACAAAGGTTCTAGGTTGAGTGTGAGTTGAACGAAAAAGACAGAGAGTCTTTTCAATAATTCAATCCCGGCAGAATAGGCGTAGGTGGTACATATAAATGACAAGATTCCAATGTAAATCCAATCCATACCAATCGGTGCAAGATGTAGTTGATGATTGTTTGCCCATAATGCCTGGTAGAATGGGAGAAAAAGTACCGTGCAAATGAAGGCGCCAATCATTTCGTAAAAGGTAATCGTGTAATGATGAATACGCGTAATAAATCTTGAATTGAATACCGAGAATATAGCCATCGTAAATCCGGAAGCGATTCCCAGTGTCAGCCCCAGCGGATATTTAAATTCAAAGGAAAATATGATAT
>DATCZR010000331.1:0-2011 GCA_036525835.1 Cyclobacteriaceae bacterium | reverse complement strand
ATTTGGATCCCAAAGAGGTCAAAAGTGTTATAAAAATGGTTGTCGAAAATCTTCCAAGAACAAAATTACAAAGTGAATCCACCCATTACCTACACTACATCTTTAAGAGCAAAATATTCGGTTTTACAGATGATGTAGAGTTTGCACTTGATCCAGAACACAAGCTCATTCATTTTCGGTCCGCTTCTCGGACAGGATACAGCGATATGGGGGTGAACAAAGAACGGATGACTGAAATAGGAAAAGGAGTTAAACAAGCCTTAAAAAACAGAACTCCTTCTAAATAACTCAGCAACCTTTTGGATGAAAGTTTAGATGGGGACTTAGAGTTTTTTAATCTTGAATTATCTCTGGTTTCAATTGTTTTTAGCCGGGGTGTTTCTAAGCCGCTGTTAGTCAAACTCTTAAGGTTTTTGTTGATCATCCGGTCTTTCAAGGAAATTATTATGATTGATTATTCCATATACATATACGCTTTGGCAGCGATTTTCGCTGTTGGTTTTATCACATGGATTATCAGTCTTGTTCTTGAAGATGTAAGTATTGTAGACAGCGCATGGCCGCTTATGTTTCTTTTCGGAGCTGTAGTATTAGCATTTGCTGTCAACGACTACAATTTTCGCACTCAGATTATTCTTGCTATGGTTTTATTGTGGTCAGCACGACTTTTTTTGCATTTAACATGGAGGAATTGGGGTGAACCTGAGGATAGTCGATACCGACTGATTCGTGAGAAATTTGCACCCAATTTTGCCCTTAAAAGCCTCTTTATAATTTTTATATTTCAGAGTTTTCTTGCCTGGGTAATTTTGATACCTCTCTGGCCCGCGATTACAAATAACGTTACCTTCAGTTTTTGGGATGCCCTTGCTATTGCGCTCTGGATTGTCGGCTTCTTCTTTGAGTCGGTCGCGGACTGGCAGTTGAGTCGATTCAAGTCAAATCCAACCAATCAGGGAAAAGTGATGGCGCAAGGTTTGTGGTATTACACACGTCATCCTAACTACTTTGGCGAGTGCCTCCTTTGGTGGGGATTCTATCTGTTTGCAGTGAGCAGTGATGCTTGGTGGAGTATTCCTGGCCCGTTGCTCATCACCTGGCTACTATTAAAATTTTCAGGTGTGGTCATGCTTGAGGAGACCATAGTAAAGCGTCGTCCAGCTTATCGTGAATACATTGCCAATACCAATGCCTTTATCCCAGGTCGTCCAAAACATAAGGTGCGAACTGTGGAAACTGAGTAAGAGCTTACATGAATAATATTATTATTTACAAGTGATCTAATTTTTCAATAATTGCTTCTACATTTTCAAGAATTCTTAATGCCTTAGAAACATTACAGTTAGGAGTTCAGAAAGAAATGAAAAAAGTATTTTTTAATGCATTCTTGCTTATCTGCTTTCTTGTTGCGTTGGGATTATCTGCATTTGCTTCTGAAGAGCGTTCGTGGAAATTCAAGGTCTACCTGGACAAGAAAGAAATCGGTTATCAATACTTTAAGCTCACACCGAAGCCAAATGGGTCAAATGTATCGATTGAAGCCAAGTTCGATGTCGAGTATCTTTTTATTAATTTTTATAACTACCGGCACAACAATAGAGAGGTCTGGCGAGACGGATGTCTGCAGTCGATTGAGTCGAAAACAGTTGATAATGGCGAGAGCTTTTTTGTGGCTGGATCAATGCAGAGCGAGGTCTTTACTATAAAAAGCCAGGCCGTTGAGCAGCGTTTAAAAGGGTGCGTTAAAACGTTTTCTTATTGGGATGCCGACTTTCTGAATAGCACACATCTTCTTAACTCGCAGACGGGCGAATTTTCACCTGTTGAGATCCGCGAGCTTGGCAGCACAGAGATTAATGTTTCCGGACAGTTAATTCCAGCGGTTCATTATCATCTTTCAACACGAGATTTTGAAATTGAACTTTGGTATTCGCCTGATCGTTCCGAATGGCTTGCGCTTCGGTCAACAACGGTCGACGGCAATGTACTCAGATACGAGAGATTGTAGGAG
>DATCZR010000330.1:0-3900 GCA_036525835.1 Cyclobacteriaceae bacterium | reverse complement strand
AGCACTTTTTTGTACCCATTAATAGCCGAAATATCCTTATACTCATCAATGGTCTCAAAACCAATATTGGTCATGCCCAATTCATCGCCATAGTAGCAATAGGGAGTGCCGCGCATGCTCAAAACAAAGGTGTTTAACATTTTGGCTGATGCTGCACGGTGCTCAGGACTATCGTTTCCAAACCGGCTTACCAATCGGGCTTGATCATGATTGGCCAGAAAAATGGAAAGCCATCCCTTTTCTGCAAACTCTTTGTCCCATCGTGAAAATACTTCTTTGAACTTGGCAAATGAATATCCTTCAGGCTTGGCAATATCTACACCTTCAAAAGCATAAGCCATATTCAGTTCATTTCGGTCCTCATCTACCAAATGATGAGCATCCTCAAAATTTCTACCTGCTCCCTCCGCCACACTCATTACATCATATTGACTGAATACCTCGGCGTTCATTTCTTGCAAATATTGATGAAGGTCTCCCTGCATGGCGTAGTACTGAACGAAATTGGTTGATAGATCGTCAGGAAATTGGGGAAACGTAATATCTTTAGCTGCAAACTGAAAGGCATCCAGCCTGAATCCATCCACACCCTTATCGGCCCAAAATTTCATGATGTCATACACCTCTTGTCGCAACTTCGGGTTTTCCCAGTTCAAGTCGGGTTGCTTGACAGAAAAGTAGTGGAGGTAATAGGAGTCGGTAAGCGAATCATATTTCCAGGCATCCCCTTTTTCATCGAACAAACTGTATCTGTAGTTTGGCTTTCCTTTTTCGGCCGGCCACCAGTGATAGTAGTCTCTGTATTTATTGTCGCGTGAACTCCTCGCCTGCTTGAACCACTCGTGCTCATCACTACTATGATTAACCACAACATCCATAATCAACTTGATCCCTCTCTTATGCATTTCTTCCAGCATCAAGTCAAAGTCGGCCATCGTGCCAAAGTCGGTCATGATTTCCCTGTAGTCACTGACATCATATCCATTGTCATCATTAGGAGAACTATAAATTGGATTTAGCCACACTGCAGTCACCCCCAGGCTTTTGACATAATCCAATTTTTCAATGATTCCTTTCAGATCGCCAATACCGTCTCCATTGGAATCCTTAAAGCTGCGCGGGTAAATTTGATATATAATTGATTCCTTCCACCATTTCTTATCCATATTCGATTGTTCTTTTTCATTATTGCAACCACCTGCAAAAAGCAGGATGCCAAGCAGCAAAAGCGATACTTTCTTCATATTATAATATATTTTAATGAAATAATATAACATCAAAATATTTACAGAGACAGTCATTTCTTGTTGCAAGGAAAAAGACTGACTAAGAAACAGGCATAAAAAAGGGAGCGATCGCTCCCCTTTTTATTATCAATTCCCAATCGGTTATCCGATAGTCACTCTTTTGAATTCAGCTACTGCCAAGCCTTTAGTGATGCTATCCAAATATTGCGCGACTGTCTTGCTATTGTCTTTTACAAATGCCTGGTGAACCAGTGTATTGTCTTTGTAAAAGCGCTTGAGTTTACCTTCTGCAATTTTCTCCACCATATTAGCCGGCTTACCTTCCGCTATAATCTGCGCTTTGGCAATCTCCAGTTCTTTCTCAATGATTGTCTTGTCAACTGTAGTCTCATCTACCGCCACTGGATTCATGGCCGCAATTTGCATTCCCACATCCTTACCTGCTTCGGTAACGTCAGTTCCATTTACGCCTTTTAATGAAACCAATACACCCAGTTTTGATCCGGCATGGATGTAAGGAACCACCGCTTCTCCTTTCATGTGCACAAATTCACTTACCTCTACTTTTTCACCAATCTTGCCTACCAGTTCGGTGATTTTCTCTTGTACCGTCAATCCATCTAACTTCTCAGCCATCAAAGCCTCAATGCTGGCGGGCTTCTTTGAAAACGCTACATCAGCAATGGCTTGTCCTATATTTTGGAATTCCTCATTCTTTGCCACAAAATCAGTTTCACAGTTCAGGGCAATCAACACCGCCTCTTTATTATCATCAGAAGTCTTTATAAACACGGAGCCTTCTTTGGCGTCCTTATCAGAACGGGAAGCCGATACTTTCTGTCCCTTTTTCCTTAAAATCTCGATCGCTTTTTCGAAGTCGCCATTGGCTTCAGTAAGCGCTTTTTTACAATCCATCATTCCCGCACCCGTCATGGTGCGCAGCTTATTCACATCTTGTGCTGTAATTGCCATTTTTGATATTTATTTAATTAGTTACTTATTGCTTTAAAACAAAACATCGGCTTGCGGCCGATGTTTTACTATTTAAAATTCAGTTCGGCCAGGTGCAACACCCAGTCTCACCCTATTTTTATTTCGATTCTTCTACGACCTCGTCTACCTTCTTCTTTTCTTCCTCTTCCTTCTTCAGGTTAGCATCATCCTTTTCTTTCTTGCGTTCCATTAGCCCTTCTTCAATTGCTTTACCCACGTGCTCGAGGATAATAGATATTGACTTAAAAGCGTCATCATTGGCAGGAATTGGAAAATCGATATTGGTTGGATCTGAATTGGTGTCCACCATAGCGAAAACAGGAATATTTAATTTCTGCGCCTCAGCTACTGCGATATGCTCTCTCTTTACATCTACTACAAACAAGGCCGAAGGAAGGCGATTAAGATCCGCAATACCTCCTAACAACTTTTCCAACTTGGCTTTTTCGCGGGCAATCATCAATCGCTCACGCTTTGCCAAATTCTCAAAAGTCTCATCTTTTAACATCTTGTCAATCTGCGCCAGTTTCTTTAATGATTTGCGGATGGTCGCAAAATTGGTCAGCATGCCACCCAGCCAGCGCTCAGTAACATACGGCATGTTTAGTCTTACCGCTTGTGTCTTTACGATATCTTTGGCTTGCTTTTTGGTTGCCACGAACATGACCTTGCGCCCGGAGCGAACAATGTTTTTCAATGAAAAGACAGCTTCGTCTAAACATTTCACTGTTTTATTCAAATCAATGAGGTGGATGCCGTTATTTTCCATGAAAATATACTCCGACATTTTGGGATTCCACTTACGTGTTAAGTGTCCAAAGTGAACACCCGCCTCCATCAATTCTTGTGTTGTCAATTTATTAGCCATTCGCTCTTTTCTATTAACGTTTGCTGAATTGGAATCTCTTCCTTGCCTTTCTCTTTCCGTACTTCTTGCGCTCAACCATACGAGAATCTCGCGTAGTGAGTCCTTCTTTCTTCAAAGTTGGTTTATGCTCCGCATCCACTTCAACCAAGGCACGAGTAATACCTAAGCGTATGGCTTCTGCTTGTCCTTTAATACCTCCACCTTCTACGTTGGCATTAATATCATACTGGTTATCCAATTTCAACAGGGCCAAAGGCTGCTTCACCAAAATCTGGTGAATTTCTGATTTGAAATAGTCAGTAAGCTCACGCTCATTGACGATAATGGTACCCTTTCCGGGCTGTACATAGACGCGAGCAATCGCAGTCTTCCTTCTTCCAGTCTTATTGGTAATATCCATTTATTAAAACTTTATTTCTTTGGGCTGTTGCGCTTCATGTGGGTGCTGATCTCCAACATACACATGCAAGCTTCTATATACTTCACTTCCAATTTTATTCTTGGGCAGCATTCCTCTTACCGCATGCTCTACCAGGCGCTCAGGGTGCTTGGCGCGGATCATGGAAGGCGTACGCTCGCTTTGTCCACCTGGATATCCAGAATGGGTAAGCAGGATTCTATTGTCCCATTTTTTTCCTGTCATGCGCACTTTCTCAGCGTTGATCACGATTACGTGATCTCCCGTATCTACATTGGGTGTAAATGCTGGCTTGTTTTTACCTCTGAGGATTTTGGCTACCTGAGATGCAAATCTCCCCAATACCTGATCTTTTGCGTCTACCACAACCCAAC
>DATCZR010000329.1:0-4459 GCA_036525835.1 Cyclobacteriaceae bacterium | reverse complement strand
CACAAATAAATATTATGCAGTCTATGATAATGTAGACCAGCTTTCTGTTTCTAACCCGGTATTGGTTAATGGCTATGCTGTTGGTCGTGTAAGTTATATCCGCATTCTTCAGGCTAAAGAAAATAGGGTTTTAGTTGAAATGGATATCGACTCAGATATAATTTTAGGGGATTCATCTACTGCGATCCTCAATAGTGATTTTCTGGGCAGTAAGTCTATTTTATTAAAAATTGGAAATACGAATATTCCACATCAGCCCGGGGATACTATTTTAGCTGAGGCCGCACGCGGAATCTTTGATGTCTTTGCAGAGACCGCTCAGCCGGTTGCTAGCAATGTGCAAACAACACTCAGAAAATTGAATACGGTGCTTGATAATCTCGCTATTAATTCTTCCAGGTTGGATACCATGTTTATGAAATTGTATTATACACCGGCGCTGGTCAATAGAGCGCTTATCACCACTGATGAAAAAGTGAAAGAACTGGCAGCCAGTTTTAAACTTACTTCCGATAATCTCTCCATTGCAATACGCGATCTAGGCCCAGTGATAAAGAATTTCAATACGTTCTCAGACTCTTTAAAGAAAATTGAATTGAATAAAACATTGGTCAAAACGCAGCAGACACTTACTAACCTTAATACAACGCTTTCCAAACTTAATTATGGTGATAATACCATGAGCAAACTATTAACAGAAGATTCATTATATGTAAATCTGAATCGCTTGTTGATGAACTTGGACACACTGGCCAACCATTTTGATAGTAATCCAAAGCACTTTCTTGCCCCACTTGGAAAAAGTCAGAAAAAAATAGATAAAGACAAGAGGAAAGCGGAGGAAAAGAATTAGAAAAATCACTAAAGGATAACGGATTACCTCATGGATTTGCAGTTTAATATGAATGAGGACCAGCTGAAGCAGCTTTGTTCGCAGCTACACCATAAAGAAAAAATAACCAGACTTGGAGGAGGAGAAAAGAAAATTGCTGACCAGCATAAAAAAGGGAAGCTCACAGCACGGGAACGCATTGAATATTTAGTTGATAAGGATAGTGACTTCCTGGAGGTTGGCTTATTTGCCGGAGATAAGATGTATGAAGACATAGGGGGTTGTCCTTCAGGTGGAGTAGTTACGGGTATGGGCTATGTGAACGGAAGGCAATGTATGATTGTGGCCAACGATGCTACAGTGAAGGCTGGAGCTTGGTTTCCAATCACTGCTAAGAAAAATTTGCGTGCCCAGGAGATAGCCATGGAAAATAGGCTGCCCATTATCTATCTGGTTGATAGTGCAGGTGTCTTCCTACCTATGCAAGACGAAATATTTCCAGATAAGGAGCATTTTGGTCGCCAGTTCAGAAACAATGCAAAGATGTCGTCAATGGGGATTGTGCAAATTGCAGCGATCATGGGTAGTTGCGTTGCCGGAGGTGCGTACTTACCTATTATGTCTGATGAAGCCATGATTGTTGATAAGACGGGCTCCATCTTTTTGGCCGGATCGTATCTAGTAAAGGCAGCCATTGGGGAGTCGGTGGACAATGAAACGCTTGGAGGAGCTACAACGCACTGCGAGATTTCTGGAGTTACAGACAATAAGTTTCCCAATGATCAGGCATGCCTGGATTATATTAAAAGTATTTTTAATAAGATGGGTCATTCTGATAAGGCTGGATTTGATAAGATCGACCCAAAACCTCCTAAAGAGAAGCCTGGTGATATTTACGGCATTTTGCCTCATGATAGGGTGAAGCCTTATGATATGTTGGACATCATCAAGAGGCTGGTAGATGATTCTGAGTTTGATGAATACAAAGCCCTGTATGGCAAAACAATAGTGTGCGGCTATGCGCGTGTGGATGGATGGGCCGTGGGAATAGTTGCTAACCAGCGAAAGATTGTGAAGACCAAAAAGGGAGAAATGAGAATGGGCGGGGTGATTTATTCGGATTCAGCAGATAAAGCCGCCCGATTCATTATGAATTGCAATCAGCGCAAGGTGCCCCTAATTTTTATTCAAGATGTAAGCGGATTCATGGTGGGTAGTAAGGCTGAACAAGGAGGTATTATTAAGGATGGCGCAAAAATGGTGAATGCCATGGCCAATTCAACTGTACCCAAATTCACATTTATCATCGGCAATTCATATGGAGCTGGTAACTATGCCATGTGTGGCAAAGCCTATGATCCACGATTAATTTATGCGTGGCCCACAGCACAAATCGCGGTAATGAGTGGTCAATCTGCGGCCAAGACTTTATTACAAATAAGAGTAAACTCGTTGAAAGGTGAAGGGAAAATTATCAGTCAGAAAGAGGAGGATCAGTTGTTGAAGGAAATTACCGATAAATACAACGATCAACTAAGCCCATTTTATGCCGCTTCCAGGCTGTGGGTGGATGGAGTAATTGATCCACTTGAAACCCGCAAAGTGATATCAATGGGGATTGAAGCGGCAAATCATGCCCCCGTAGAGAAATTCAATGTTGGAGTGATTCAAACTTGATGGAGGAAAAGGAATTAAAAGCACTGGTGTCCCTATTGGATGATGAAGATGCACAAATTGTATCTCATGTAGAGGAGAAAATTCTTTCTATTGGTGTCAGTATTATTCCATTTCTGGAATCAGAATGGGAGAGTTGCTTTAATCCCAAAGCCCAGGAAAGGATTGAAGAGTTAATTCACACACTTCAATATGAATTGGTTAGGAAAAGGTTGAAGGAATGGTACGCCAGTACTGATCACGACTTACTTACCGGTATGTGGGTATTATCAACCTATCAATATCCTGATACGGACCTTACTCAGTTGCGTCAGGAGTTAGATCAAATTTACTATGAAACCTGGCTGGAATTTAGAAACGACTTGTACCCTTTGGATCAAGTCAAAGTAATTAACAGTGTGCTTTTTGGAAAACTTAAATTTGGACCTAATAGCAAAAACTTTCACTCTCCAGGAAATTCACTGATCAATGTGGTATTGGAAACACACAAAGGCAATCCGATCACTTTGAGTGTTATCTATATGTTGGTAGCGCAAAAATTGAAATTACCCGTTTATGGAGTTAATCTTCCCAATCTTTTTATTCTTACTTATAAAGATGAAAAGAATACGCAATTCTACATCAATGCATTTAACCGTGGTTTAATTTTCTCTAAACAGGATATCGAAAACTACATTAATGAGCTTCACTTAACGTCACAAAATTCTTTCTACGAGCCATGCGGCAATGTTGAAATCATCAGAAGGGCGTTGAGAAATCTTGTTATGTCTTTTGAAAAAATGGGTGAACATGCCAAGGCAGATGAGGTGAAGATATTGCTGGTGGAAATTTCAAATGGTGGAGATCTTGGTGTTTAATGAGATTTTATTTTTTTCTAATGGTGCATCCAACAGCACGATTACTTACAATTTCAATTTTTTTATTTGCTATTAGTTGGTCAATTGCCATTCTTAGAAAAGAATGGTTAACGTCACTGGGCACCAAAGGGTTGTCATCAATGGCTCCTTGGTATACTATTGAATTATTTGCTCCATCCTTTTTGATTAAGAAAACCTCAGGACTTCTGGATGCACCAAGGCGGTCCATAGCCGTTTGATCCTTATCCGCCAAATAGGGCACAGGTATAGACCAACTTGAAAACTTTTGTGCCATTACTTTATCGTTTTCCTTGGTTTCTAGATGGGAGTTTACCAGTAAAAATTGAATGGCATCTTTGTATTGCTCATTCAGTGCTTTTATTCGATCTCGATATTGAGCATCAAAGGGACATTCGTTGCTGGTGAAGATAACTGCAATCCCCTGACAACTTTTGAACCCGCTTAAAGAAACTGTTTTCCCGTCCATTACATTGGTTAATGTAAAGTCTTGAACAATTTGAGATTTGCCGGAAAAGCTTACCACCATAAGAAAGAGCCCAGTTATGTATTTCATCTCAATCGGGATTGGAGTATACCAGCACGTAGTCTTTGGTAACAATATAGCAAAGATCAACGAATGACGGACTTTCATTGGCATCAATCCAGCCTTTCAGCTTGCCAGATTCCTTTACAGTGAAGGGTTTTATATGCAGATGATTTGTAAAAAGGAGGCCACGCTTGCCATACACCTTGTATAAGGCTTCTTTGGCGCACCAATAAATACAATGCTTCACTATGTCGGTGCCTGCGTCCTCTAGTTCAATCGCATCTAAAATTCGCGGAGCTATCTTCAAAAGTTTTTGTTTGGGCTGTTCAATGTCAATGCCCACACTGCGGTCAGGATGAATTTGAGCGGCCACATAAGGATAGGAGTGTGACAGTGAAATTTGATGGGTTGATTTCCTTAGAAATGGTTTTCCAAACTCATCTTTATGAATCCCGTGGAAGGGAATGTTAGCCGAAACGGCTAGATTTTGTATAAGAATGCGCCCGGAAATCCATTCCAATCTTTTCTGAGGACTTATGATATTGAGGG
>DATCZR010000328.1:0-7545 GCA_036525835.1 Cyclobacteriaceae bacterium | reverse complement strand
GGTCTTATACTCCAGTGCTTCCCGACATAGCAGTGTTATTGTTCCTTCTACCAACAGCTCGAAAATAACCGGGGCTCGATATTCACCTGAAGTATTGTAGGGAAGGGAGAACATCCTGCGATACCTACGCACCGTTTGGTCATAAATTTCCAGGTAAAGCATTTTTCGGGCCGTATACGTTTCCAACCTGTCGTTGGCTTTAAACTGAATCAAATCTGTTTGCATGTCGTACTTGATCAGTCCCCTCAATGTATCCCCATTTTCCAAAACCATTTTTCCTTCATGCCAATATTCAAATGCAAATTCCTGTGCTTTGGCATTGGCCAAGCACGCAAATGACATCAGGAAAATAAGCAGCAATTTCATCAATGCTTTAAAATGGTATGGCCCATTTTATCTCTCTTCGTCATGAGGTACTTTTCATTGTGTGGATTGGGCATAATTTCAATAGCCACGTTATCTACAATTTCCAGGCCATAGCCCATCAAGCCAACTCTTTTCTTCGGGTTGTTAGTGATCAATCTAATTTTGGAAATGCCCAGGTCGTGTAGAATTTGAGCTCCGATACCATAGTCTCTGGTATCCATATCAAAACCCAATTTCATGTTGGCCTCTACCGTATCCAGTCCCTCTTCTTGTAATTTGTAAGCTCTCAATTTATTTAACAGGCCAATTCCTCTACCTTCCTGTTTCATGTAAAGCACGACACCCTTTCCTTGATTTTGCACCATCATCATTGCACTGTGCAATTGTGATCCGCAATCGCACCGGCAGGAGCCAAAAATATCACCGGTAACGCACGATGAGTGTACTCGCACGAGCACTGGCTCGTCTTTTTCCCATTCTCCCTTGACCAATGCGAGGTGAACCTCTCCTGTTTTTATTTGCTCATAGGATACCAATTTAAAATCGCCAAAATCGGTGGGCATGTTTACGGTTACGTCTCTTTTTATTTGCGACTCTTTCTCCATCCGGTAAGCGATCAAATCCTTGATCGAAACCAATTTGAGGCCAAATCGACTGGCCACTTTCACCAGGTCAGGCAATCGGGCCATGGACCCATCCTCATTCATGATCTCCACCAGCACACCGGCCGGTCTGAATCCTGCCAGCCTGGCCAAGTCAATGGCTGCTTCCGTATGTCCTGCTCTTCTCAAGACGCCTTCCTTTTTTGCTTTGAGCGGAAAAATGTGACCAGGTTTACCCAACTCTTCAGTTTTTATTTCCGGGTCAGCCAACGCCTTAATGGTTTTGAATCGATCGTGAGCGGAAATTCCCGTAGTACATCCGTGCCCTTTCAGATCGACAGAAACCGTAAAAGGTGTCTCGTAGGCTGCGGTGTTTTTGCCTACCATCAGATCAAGCCCAAGTTCTTCACATCGTTCTTCACTTAAGGGCGCACATATCAAGCCCCGGCCATGAGTTGCCATAAAATTGACAATCTCTGGTGTGACACTTTCTGCTGCACAAATGAAGTCGCCCTCATTTTCACGATCTTCATCGTCAACCACTATGATCACTTTACCGTTTTTGATGTCTTCAATGGCTTCAGCGATACTATCCAACTTAATTTTATTCATTCCTTTTTTCTTTCAAGCATTAAACAACAAAGCCGGTAGGACTGTTCCTATCTGGCTATGACAATACCCAATATCTCAGATAACTCTTTTTTGGCCTGATCAAGTCCAATTTGGGTAATCATTAGCTGATCCACCTCCGATTCACTTCCTTTTTCTTCGGCTGCCTTGATCTTCTGTTTATTCTCATCCAACATTTTTTGGATGACCCTGAGTTTTAATCGCAACACATTGGTATAAGCCAACTCGTTGAGTATATCTCCTTCTCTGGGAATGTGAATGTGATATTTATCCCCCCAATGAACACTCAGGTCATAGCGGTGGGCAATCAAATCTGTCACCACCTTTTTAATTTTTTCATCTGCGTGTTCAAGAAAATAATGGCTATTGCGATTTTTGCCTTCCTCCCACCCCGTTTTTAAGGCATGATAAATTTCACTGAACACGGGATTTACAAAATCCACTTCCTCTAATTCATTGAACAAGAAATCTGATAACTTTTGATCATCGAGGGTTTCATCGGCATAATTTAACAGCAATCGAATGGTTTCGCGCTCCTGGTACTGAACCATGCTATCTGCATCAACTTTTGACGGAGTCGCCATATCGGCCACGAACTCTGTTGTAATCGGAGGCGCTTCCACATTTCGTTGTCGGTCTTTTTCGGCCTTTTTCCGCTCGTTGATCAGGATTTTATTCAACTCAGTCAGCAATACTCCTTCTCCAATTTTGAGCATATTGCTGGTCTCCTGAATATAGACGGAACGCTTAACCGGGTCGGGGATGAGTGCAATACTGGTTACTATTTCCCGAATCGATTCAGCTTTGCGAATGGGATCACTTCCTGCTTCCGCAGCAAAAAGGTCTGCCTTAAAGGAGATAAAATCCTTTCGATTTTCTTTAAGGAATTTCTGAAAGTCACTCGTTCCCAGCCTGGTGGAATAGCTATCGGGGTCTTCACCATCGGGAAACAGAACAACCCGTACATTGAGTCCTCCTTTCAGAATCAGGTCGATTCCTCGCAGGGCCGCCTTTATTCCCGCAGCATCTCCGTCAAAAAGTACCGTCACATTTTCACTAAACCTGCGAATCAATTTAATCTGCTCTTGCGTAAGTGCCGTACCCGAAGAGGCCACTACATTTTCAATCCCTGTCTGGTGTAGAGAAATGACATCGGTATATCCTTCCACCAAATAGCAATTGTCATTTTGCCTGATGGAATTCTTTGCTTGAAACAAACCGTAGAGCACCTTGCTTTTGTGGTAGATCTCCGTTTCAGGACTATTGATGTACTTAGGCTGATTTTTTTCTTTGCCCAGCATCCGTGCCCCAAATGCAATTACCTTTCCTGAAATATTGTGAATAGGAAAAATCACCCTTCCGCGAAAGCGGTCGTATGAAGTGCCCTCTTGTTTCTTTACAACGAGTCCGGCTTTTTCCAGTAAATCCATACTGTACCCTTTGCCAATGGCTTCTTTGCTGAATGCTTCCCACTCATTGAGCGCATAGCCCAGCTCAAAATTTTCTATGGTCTTATCGTTAAAACCTCTTTCCCGGAAATAACTCAGTCCAATACTTTTGCCTTCTTCCTGATGGAGTAATGTATGGTGGTAATATTCCCTGGCATAGTTCATCAGAATATACAATGCCTCCCTGTCGCTTTGCTGGGCAAGCTCTTCGGCATTGGCCGTTGTTTCCTTTATCTCTACCCCATATTTTTTGGCCAGGAACCGGATCGCCTCCACATAACTCATTCCCTCATGTTCCATCAAGAAGGTAAAGGAATCGCCTCCCTTGCCACTGCTAAAGTCCTTGAAGATTCCCTTGGCGGGAACCACAAAAAAGGAAGGCGTTTTTTCGTTGGTAAAAGGGCTCAGTCCCTTATAATTCTGTCCTGATTTCTTGAGTGTGATGAAATCACTAATGACATCGACAATGTCGAGCCTGTTTTTTACTTCATCTATGGTTTCGCGCAGAATCACCTTAAAAAAATTGAGACTTCAAAGATACTTTTTTATGCTTTGGGTGTTAATGAATTGACTCAAACAAGTTGATACATCTTAGACATAAATTGAGTCAAAAAATTAAAAAAGGCCACAAATAGAGCAGAATAGTCCTTCTAATAGCCCTAAATTGCACCCGAACATAATACAGGAAATGAAATTCACTGAAAAAGATATTATTACCGCCCTCTCGACTGTACAAGATCCGGATCTTCACAAAGATTTAGTGACGCTAAACATGGTGAAAGACGTAAAGGCATCACCTGACCAAGTAAGTTTTACGGTGATGCTGACCACCCCCGCCTGTCCCCTGAAAGAGATGATCAGAAAGGATTGTGAAAAGGCCGTGCGAAAGGTAATTGGGGAGGAGACCGAACTCAGTATCAAGATGAGTTCTTCCGTTACTTCTTCCAGAGATAATGCCCCTTTGCTTACCGGAGTCAAAAACATCATAGCCATTGCTTCGGGCAAGGGAGGTGTAGGAAAATCTACTGTGACCGCCAACCTGGCTGTAGCGCTTGCCCAGATGGGAGCCAAAGTTGGTTTAATTGATGCCGACATCTATGGTCCTTCCATACCCGTTATGTTTAACTGTGAGCGAGAGCAGCCCGAAGTAAAAAATGTAAATGGGAAAAACGTAATACAGCCATTGGAGCAATATGGTGTGCATCTTTTATCCATTGGTTTTCTCACTCCGCCCGATAGCCCTGTGGTGTGGCGAGGTCCCATGGCAAGCTCCGCATTGAAGCAGTTTATCAGTGATGCCGAGTGGGGAGCATTGGATTACCTTTTTATAGACCTACCTCCTGGTACCAGTGATATTCATCTCACCCTCGTACAGACTGTTCCTGTTACGGGGGCCATCATTGTCACTACGCCTCAGAAGGTGGCTTTGGCCGATGCTGCCAAGGGACTCGCCATGTTTAAGCAGCCCCAGATAAACGTTCCTGTGCTGGGAATAGTGGAAAACATGGCATACTTCACCCCTGAAGAACTACCAGACCAGAAATACTATATTTTTGGTCAGGATGGCGGTAAGAACTTATCTGAAAAGTATGATGTTCCCTTGCTAGGTCAAATTCCGTTGGTGCAGGGAATACGCGAAAGTGGAGACAGCGGACTTCCTGCCGTGTTGCAAGAAGGTCCTTCGGCACGTGCATTCAAAGATTTGGCTGAAGCCATGGCCCGACAAGTTGCCATTAGAAATGCTAACTTTGCTGAAACCCGGAAGGTTGAAATGAACACCTGATGAACAGTGCAAAAACCAAAAAAGAAGATTTGAATATTCGGGTGGAGGCTGCTCTGGATAAGATCCGTCCGTACCTGATTACAGATGGGGGAAACGTGCGTGTTCTGGAAATCACCAAAGAAAGAAAGCTCATACTAGAATTTTTGGGAAATTGTGTTAACTGCAAAATGTCAACGATGACTTTCAAAGCAGGTGTGGAAGAAGCCATTAGAAAGTCAGTGCCGGAAATAGACTCCGTTGAGGTTATTAATATGACCCCAGCCTAGGGCATAATTTTCTGGCGGTATCGCCGGTTTTAGCTTCTATCGCGGTTACTCCATTTCTTTTTAGCCCATTAAGTCATAGATTTAAGAATTGAGCGTTAAACACTTGTGGCGATCCAGGCTCTAAACATCAATACACCCTACTTTCTTGCTTTGAAAAGAATATCCTGTATTCTGCTTCTGGGGCTAAGCTTAAGCTTTGGTTTGAAAGCTCAAGAGCGATGTGCGACAGTGGAATACCAGAAAATGCTCCATCCTGATCAATCTACTGAGGAAACGAGATTTGAGAACTGGATGAAGCAACAAAAAGTAGCACCAAGATTAAGGAGTTCCAGTACACAGGGCACTTCGGCAGCTACCTACGTAATTCCGGTAGTGGTGCATGTCATTCACAATGGAGAACCCATAGGCACCGGAACCAACATTTCCGATGCCCAAATCATTTCTCAGATCAATGTGCTTAATAAAGACTACAAGCGACTTAACACGGATGCGAATCAAACACCGTCTGCGTTTCTTCCTGTAGCGGGAAGTTTGGATATCGAATTTGTACTCGCTAAACAAGATTCGGAAGGATTAGCCACTGATGGGATTAGGAGAGTGCAGGGAACCAGAACGTCATGGACACTGGCACAAAATGCGGAGTTCAAGGCATTAAGCTATTGGCCAGCCGAAGACTATATGAATATATGGGTGATCAATTTTAATGACAATTTTATTGGTTATGCCCAGTTTCCTGAATCCTCTTTGCCAGGATTGGAAAATTCCTCCTCCGACCGACTTACAGACGGGATTGTGCTTAATTACCGAGACATCGGTTCTATTGATGACGGACCCTTTGATTTGGAAACAGAATACAATAAAGGAAGAACAGCCACCCACGAGATTGGCCATTTCTTTGGCCTCAGGCATCTATGGGGGGACGGCACCACTTGCGGACCACCCGGTGATTATGTAGATGATACGCCGGAACAATCCTCTTCAACCAATGGATGCCCATCACATCCACAAGTGAGTTGTTCCAACAACAAAATGTTCCAAAATTACCTGGACTACACCAACGATGCGTGCATGAATTTGTTCACGCAGGGTCAGATTGCGCGCATGGAAATTGTGCTTCAAAACAGTCCCAGAAGAGCCAGTCTTACCTCATCTTTAGGCTCGCAAGAACCCCTGCCCGCATCCAACGATCTTGGCCTTCGAAAAATTATTAATCCAGCGATCACTTCCTGTGGCGGCTTGGTCACACCCCTTATTGAAGTGCGTAACTATGGGTTGAATCCAGTTACTTCGGCAAAAATTGAATTCAAAGTGAATGGAATTGTAACGGAAACAAAAGATGCCGTCTTGAATTTGCTGGCTAATGAGATAACCACCGTTCAATTTGCTCCAATCAATCTTTCATCGCCTGGCACTTCAATGATAAGCTTTGAGATTTTGCAAACCAATGGCACCACTGATGGTAAGGCCTCAAACAATCCTATTTCACACACCACCACCGTTCCCGTGATTACCACACTTCCCCTTTATGAAATGTTTGATAGTACACCGGCCGACTGGATCATTCAAAACCCAGATCAGCTAATCACCTGGCAGAATGTGAGTGTCCTCAATGGCGAAGCAGGAAACAGATCGATGTTTCTCAATTTTGATGTTTATGAGGAAAAGGGCGTTGAAGATCGGCTGCTAACCCCTATTATAAATCTGAATGGGGCAACGACCGCCCTGCTCCGATTTGACCGAGCGTACGCACAGTTCTCCAGTTCAAACTTTGATGATGCACTCAAAGTGATTGTTGTTGAAAACTGTAATGCTGATTTGAATCAAGGAATAGAAATATTCAATAAATCAGGAAGTGATTTGGCCACGGCACCACCCACATCCAATTCCTATTTCCCGAATGGTCCATCCCAATGGATAAAAGAATCCATCTCTTTGAGTTCTTTTATCGGATCAGGAAACATACAAGTTGCTTTTATTGGTACGAATGGATATGGCAACAATTTGTTCCTCGACAACGTCTACGTGTATTCAGGTGACCTGACTGATGTGTCGATGGCCGCAATTGTTAGTCCATCCCCTGTGGTGAACAAGAATGAAATATCTCCCATTATCAAGATGAAGAATGTGGGAAGTCTGCTGATCACCCAAATCAAGGTGGAGACCAAAGTGAATGGTACTGTTGTTTCTGCTAAACAGATCTCATCACTTTCGGTAGATACAGGTCAGGAACTTAATATTACAGTGGATCCCCTAGTATTGAACGATGGTTCCAACACCCTGCAGTTTACCTTGCTGGAGCCCAATGGCGTTGCTGACGAGGCACCCTCCAACAATTCTTTATCCAAAACAGTGGTGGTTAATAATTCAACAGAGTCAATTCCGGCAAGACAAAATTTCAACGTGTCATTTCAGGAGAACTGGACCATTTTAAGTCAACAGTCGATGCTGAA
>DATCZR010000327.1:0-3379 GCA_036525835.1 Cyclobacteriaceae bacterium | reverse complement strand
ATACCGAATGGGTAGGTCTTTGTATGAACGGGGTCTGGTTTTATAGATCTCACAGTGATGAGGACAGTTCATGGGCTTAAGCAAAAACTCTTCGCTTTCATCTGGAGTACGAATAGGTTGAAACGAATCCTTACCATACTTTTCATAGTGTCCTGAGGTCACATAAAGTTGCTTGCTACCAATGTGAGGAGTTACCACCGGGTCATAGCCAGCTTTCACTTGAGCTTTGCGCATAAACTGCTCCAGGCGTTCTCTTAAGATTGTACCTTTGGGCAGCCACAAAGGCAAGCCCATACCTACTTTTTCTGAAAAAGCAAACAACTCAAGCTCTTTGCCTAATTTCCTGTGATCACGCTTCTTTGCTTCCTCCAGAAGCAACAAATACTCGTCAAGTTCCTTTTGCTTGGGAAATGTGATGCCGTAGATGCGAGTAAGCATTTTATTTTTCTCATCCCCTCTCCAATACGCACCGGCCACATTGAGCAGCTTTACTGCCTTTATGGGCGCGGTTGACGGGATGTGTGGGCCACGGCACAAGTCAGTGAAATTGCCCTGCTTATAAAAAGTAATGGAGCCGTCTTCCAGACCATCTATTAATTCAAGCTTGTATTCATCTCCCTTATCTTTGAAAAAATCAATGGCCTCCTGCTTTGAAACATCACTTCTGACAAAAGTTTTCTTTTCTCTTGCCAGTTCGATCATCTTCTTCTCAACTACAGCCAGATCATCATCTCCAAAGTCTCTATCTCCTAAATCCACGTCATAATAGAAACCATTTTCAATGGGAGGTCCGATGCCAAATTTTACACCTGGATACAATGCCTCAAGCGCCTCCGCCATCAAGTGAGCTGAAGAATGCCAAAAAGCATATTTGCCACCCTTGTCATTCCAAGTAAATATTTTGATTGACGCGTCATAATTTATCGCCCGATCAAGATCCCAGATCTCACCATTTACTTCAATGGAAAGTGCATTCCTGGCTAACCCTTCGCTGATGCCTTTCGCAATTTCAATGCCCTTGACACCCTTGTTAAATTCTTTAACCGAGCCATCCGGCAGGGATATTTTAACTAAACTCATCTAATACATAAATTTGAAATGCAAATTTATGAGGATTTCTCGGCTTTTAGTCACAGATCTTGTCTAAAACCTTAAACTGCTAAAGTTGGAATTGAGCGGTGAATAGGATTCCAAACTTTCTTACATCTGGGTTGTCCAGATAGGAAACACGATGAACAAAGTCAACTCGGAATATTTTGAAAATATTCTCTACCCCGTAACCAAGTTCAACATACGGTTTACCGTCCTTAAAAAAACCAGTCGGCAGGGTAGTTTCGCCATTGCTTGTCAGTAGAGATATTAAGTCCTTGTTGGATTGGCGCATACCTCCCAAAATAACGTTGGATGTGGCCAACAATCTCCATTTCAATTTCTTGATCAGCGGAATTCGATTGAGTAAAAAACCTTCCAAGTACTGTCTATACTGAATGGAAGCATAGTGATCACTTACAAATTCACCAAAATCCATTAGGTTATAAGTAACAGCAGAATAAAATGGAGATTGGTTTCCCAAGTGAAGGGTCAGTAGTGGATATGGCATGGTGTTGAATATATATTCACTGGAAAATGTCAAGTTTCCTACTCCCAGCGGTCCGGTCTTAATTCGCTTCTTAACCGTCAATCGAAGTCTGTCATAGTCAAAATCGCTATTGAGCACGCCACTAAAACCATGCGTATACTTCAAGGAAATCACCGGCCATCTGTTAGTTCCCAGGCTGATTCGTTCATTATCATTTTGGAGAAAAATTTCGTCCCGTGCATACCTGGATTCGATGCTTACTTCGGAGGACTGAAAATTATCAAGCACAGGAGAAGCTGCATCGCCCGGGGTTGAGTAGTATCCAAAATTGAAAGTGGGGTCAAAAGTCCAGTGTCGGAATGTTACTTTTTGTGAATAACCCTTGAAAAGTTCTCTTTGAAATCCCACCCAATATTCATCGGAGTAATAACCCCTTCTCATATTACCCCACCGGGTGCTGGTCAAGAAGATAGGATTGTCTGCAAGGCTTTCGTCGTCAACGCCTAGCCTGGTCAAATCGCGTCTAAATCGAAAAGTCAAAGTAGTCCAATGATCACGCGACATAATGTACTGAGCTGATCCAAAATATTTGAATCGTTCATCGTCAAACCCGTAACCTGCTTGAGCACGATAGATCCATTTCTTACTAAACTTATAATTGGTTTTGAGCCCTGCCTGAAAACGAAGCCCTTCCACTGAATTCCAGGCTGCCAATCCGAGGTAAGGGCCTACCTCCACCTTTCCTAAATTGTAATAGCCATTGACAATAACTTTGAATATGTCGGTATAAGTACGAACGATTGGAATATTCCTAAGTGTATCAATCATTTTATACACACTCTTCTCCGTGTCACTGAGGGGTTCATGGCGAAGTGTATCCCAGTATTGATCGTCTTCATGCAAGCGAGCATCCTCCGCAATTTGAATAGACCGCTCGTAGAACGATGGATCAAAAGGTTTGTTGGTGACAAAATTTTTATTGCTGGTATAGAACTTAGCCAGCATCCCTGGATTCTCTTTACCCAATTCGCTTACATCGATTAACACCCGATTTTTTACCGGCAGCCAAGGTCCCAGATCGGTTTTCTCTAGTTCTTGTTGCAACCTTATTTTCTCAATAAAATTGAGATTGGCTTGTTTACCTATGTTGGCATCAATCTGCTTTAGCGCAAAACCATTCTTAGTTATCCACATCGTTCCGGTAAATGCCAGGTCTTGCGGACTTTTCGGAAAATAATCTAATCTATAGCAGAATTCATTGCCAATGTACAGGCTGTCCGTCAGGTCATATTCGTAGTAGATACGCCAACCGTCGGCTATGGGAGATACAAATTCCTTGGTCAAAATATTCAACCAGTTTTGGTAAAAATTGTATTCCTGGAAGGAGGATCCAATCACCTGAGTTACAGTGGAGCCATCCTCCACACCAATGCCATTAATTTTTGTTTTGAGAATTTCCTCTGTCTTTAGAGATGGGTTATCTCTGTAATAAACTTTTGAAACACTTTCTGTAATGAACAATGGCAAAATGGGTTTGCCATCTTCACCAGCTATGCGCTCCACGCTGTCAAGTACCTGGGTTATCTTTTTTACAATTTTTCTTTGGCGAAATTTTTCCGAAAGGTTGTCAACATCAATTTCAATTTTGGTGTAGGTATCGTACTCGTAGGCGGAAAGTTTTCTCTTATCGTTGTCTTTTTTATTTTTCACCACATTACGCATGATCTCCCAGGCTGGGTTTTCACCTGCCAGGATTACAATTTCCTGCAGACTGATCACGTCCTCACTCAATTGGAAATT
>DATCZR010000326.1:0-2283 GCA_036525835.1 Cyclobacteriaceae bacterium | reverse complement strand
ACTGAGCACGGTGGAAGCCAGTAGGAGTTACTCCGATTTTCTATGCTCATCAACTACAACAATCCAACATGATTTTTTCGAGTGAGAAAAAGTCATAACAGTTTGATCAGTGATGATTAATGCCAATGAACACTTTTAGTTGATTCTTAAAATTCTATATTTGAATCCTCAATACCTTATTAAAAGTATTTTCATTGATTGTATCAAAGCCGCTACAGAGCACACTTCTTTCCTTCTTGATATTTCTTGTGATTTCATTCGTACTTATAGGCATGAGCTTGATTCAAATTCTATCTGATCAAGAGGTTCCTTGGTACGCCTATTTGGTCCTTTTCACCCTCACCCCGCTCGCAATATTTATCACTTACCGAACTTTCTTCAATTATAAGTTAATTGAATTTGGAAACGATAAGATAACCATCAAGTATACTGTTAGAAAGAAAATAAAATTTTACACGCTTTCAGAAGTTCTTTATTGGAGAGAATCTGTGGTGAAAACCGGCAAAAATTCAACCTTCAAGGAGTTAGAAATCAAATTTAGTGACCACTTCAAGGTAAATCTTGGATTAAGGGAATACACCGAATATCCAAAAGTGTTTATCTATCTTGATAAAAAACTGAGTAACAAAAAACAGGTTAGCGACTAAATTGTTAAAGTTTTAAATCCTGTTTACTTTTGCCACTTGCCAAACGCGGCATATTTTCCCTTAATAAAATTTTTAGGCCCAGGTGGTGAAATTGGTAGACACGCTACTTTGAGGGGGTAGTGCCGCAAGGTGTGCTGGTTCGAGTCCAGTCCTGGGCACCATTTTGTGAAGCCGAAGTGGTGAAATTGGTAGACACGCACGTTTCAGAGGCGTGTGTCGTGAGACATGCGGGTTCGAGTCCCGCCTTCGGCACAAGAAGATGTTCCCAAAAAATTCTCAATCACAGTCCAAAAAAAATCGCCCAAAGGCGATCTTTTCTAATCATTCCATATGTAATAATCATTCTCTTTCAGTTCAATGCAATAAGTTATTCCAGACCAATTTTCTACTTTCATCTTGACGATGATCCAATTGGCCGATATATCTTGCTGCCAAAGAGAAAAACAACGCATAATAAAGCACAATAGACAAAAGGAAAATATGAAACATGGCTTTTTTTCGTTTATCTAAGTTCAAGTTGCTAAAAGGAATAGAATTGAGAATGTCTAATGACAATTGCTAACAACTGGGGTAATATTTGATCACTTTTTGTTGAAAATCTATCCCCTACCATGGGTTAAAATTTTCCAACAACTCGAAAACTGGCATCTTTTTGGTCATTTGCATTATATTTAATAAAAGTCACATCATGGCAATCCACGTTATAAAATTACTGCTGTATTCACTTTTCTGGGTTAATGTCTCATTTCCGACATTTTCCCAACTAAATGACAAGGCAATTCCAAAAGACTGGTTTCTTAAAGACCCTGAACAGGATGAGCTTCAGGGGATAAGTGTTGAGAAAACGTATAGAACTCTGTTGAAAGACCAACCTTCACGTACCATAATTGTCGCTGTAATTGATTCAGGAATTGACATTGACCATGAAGACCTACGCGAAGTCATCTGGACTAATGAGAATGAAATTCCCGATAACGGGATTGATGACGACAATAATGGTTACATCGATGACATCAATGGATGGAACTTTATTGGTGGCAAAAATGGAGATGTAAATGAAGATACTGACGAACTCACTCGTGAATATGTAAGTTTAAAAAAACTCTTTGGCGCAGTTGATGAAAAGAAAATTTCGAAGAAACAGAAGCCGGCCTATGAGAGATATCAAAAGGTCAAAATAAAATTCGAAAGTCTCGTAACAAAAAACACAGAGCAATATGAGCTTTATAATAATCTCTACAAAAACATAAGTCTAAGTGTTGATACATTAAAAGCATTACTGGGGGTTGAGCAACTTTCACCGGAACTGGTTCAAGAATTTGAATCATCTGAACCAACCTTGCTTTTCGCAAAGGGATTTGTGCTTAACATTTTTAGAAACATTGCACCAGACAATAATTTAGATGAATTTCTAACTGAACTTAAAGAGGCTTCTGATCATTTCGGTAATATTATTAAATACGGCTACAATGAAGACTTTGACCCGCGATCGATTGTGGGTGATAATTATGATGATCCTTATGAAAAGAGCTACGGTAACAATAACGTAAAAGGTCCTGATGCAATGCATGGAACTCATGTTGCCGGAATCATTGCTGCTGATAGGAATAATGATATTGGGATATTGGGCATTGCA
>DATCZR010000325.1:0-5723 GCA_036525835.1 Cyclobacteriaceae bacterium | reverse complement strand
AGAGAAAATGAATCCAGTACCAATCTCTTCCAGTAACACATCTTGAATTTGGCGAACACCATCTGTACAAATAATTAAATTCTTTTTTGTTGCGTTGGGAAGTCTCCATAAGCCAATTGAATTCCCCTCGGTGAGGTAACGAGCCAACAGGGAACTCATCAGCTTGTGTTCCGTCTGCTGAATCTCGTTTATTTTCGTCTTCTCACTTATTTCCATATTATCTCTTATCAATAACAGCCATGGTTATGCGGCTAACAGAAATCAACTCATTTTGTTCGTTGGTGATTCTAATATCCCAAACATGGGTTTTTTTGCCAATATGAATGGGCCTTACTGTTCCCAGTACTTTTCCTTCTTTAATGCTTTTAATGTGATTGGCATTTATCTCCAGTCCGACACAATATTGTGTATTGCGATCGACAGAAAATGTAGCAGCTATGCTCCCCAGTGTTTCGGCCAAGGCTACTGAGGCTCCACCATGAAGAAGCCCAAGTGGTTGGTGTGTTCTTTGATCTACTGGCATGGTTGCGCAAATATAATCGTCACCCACTTGGGTAAATTCGATCCCCAGATGAGATACCATGCTGTTGACTACCATTTTGTTAAGTACTTCCGTAGTTGCACCAGCCTGAATGAATGAATTGTTATTAGTGCGTGTTGCCAATGGCTAATTCCTTATTTTTGCCCCAAATTAGAGGAATTTGAGCAGTAAAAAAATTTACTTAGTCCGTCATGGACAGACCGATTTTAACCTCAAAGGTATCGTGCAGGGAAGTGGAATTGATTCGTCCCTGAATCAATTGGGAATGGATCAGGCACAAGCATTTTACAAGTGCTATAAAAATCACAAATTCGATAAGGTATATACCTCGTCCCTTCAACGCAGCATTCAGTCTGTAAAATCATTTATTGAAGCGGGTATTACCCATGAGCCGCATGCTGGTTTGAATGAAATTAACTGGGGTAATAAAGAAGGCACTAAAATTACAGTTGAGGAGGATGCCTACTATCGATGGCTATTGAAACAGTGGCAAGGCAACGCCACCTCACTGCCAATTGAAGGTGGGGAGAGTCCGGAAGATGTGGCCAGGCGCCAAAAGCCTGTGCTGGATCTGATATTAAGCAGGGAAGAGGAGAAAAATATTCTTGTTTGTATGCATGGACGAGCGATACGAATATTGCTGTGCCAACTACTTAATTACCCACTGTCTGCGATGGATGTTTTTGAGCATACCAACCTTGGATTGTACAAATTAAGTTTTTCCGGATCATTCTGCAGAGTGGACACTTACAATGATACCAGGCACTTAAATGGTGTTTCGCCTATTTCTGTTCGGCAGGCCAGCTAGTTGGCTATTTGATCCAGCGCAGATTTGGCCTTACTGTCAATGCTATTTTTATAGGCATGCTTTTGAAAGCTTAATGCAAGTTCAAAATATTTTTTTGCATTAACCTTATCATTACGGGTACGGGCAATATATCCTAGTTGCAGTGCCGAGTTGGGGGCAAAGTACCAGGGGTTCGTTCCGGATTGTGACAACGTTCTCAGATAATAGGTTTTGGCTGTTTTAAGATCCCCCATTTTATCAGCCAGTCGAGCTTTTCTATAGTTGTATTCTACTCTTTCTTTTTCTGTTTTCAGATCTGATTCTTTCACACTCTTGAGGACAGTTTCAGCTTCGATATAATATCCACCATCGGTGTAGAGTCTTGCCTTTAATAATTTTGAATTTGGAAATTGATCTTCTTTGAGTTGGGCTACTGCATAACGATCTGGCTCTGCCACATCTCTTCCTGTTTTCCGGGCGAGGTCAAAATGCTTGTGGGCATCGTCCTTGTTGTCCTGTAGCCAAAAGCATAACGCTATTTTGTAATAAGCATCTTTTTTAAAATTTACACTTCTATAGTTAGAAATAAATCTTCTGTAAGATTGAATGGATTGCACATATTCACCTTTTTGCAGCAAAATTTCTCCACGCAAATAATCAATGTAGTACATGGGTAAACCTTGCTGGTGCTCATCCAGCGTGCTTATTAGTTTCAGCGCTTCTTCACTTTGTGAATTTTTCATGAACATATTCACACCTAAAAATAGTGTCAGTCGATTATAAGGTTGCTCCTCAAGTACTTTCAGGATACCCTTTGCTGCTTCAACGTGCTGTTGGTTAATAAGCCCTTTAATGGTGAAATACAAAATAGTGGCTTCCAAACTCAAAGATGAATTGGAATTGCGCAATTCTTGCAGTTGCCGTTGACCTGTTGTTACTGAACCCTTCATTCCCAGTAAACTCATGAACCAAGCGTACTTATCGGGTACCGAGCCCACCATCACCTGAATTACTCCGCTGGTTTTCTTAATGGGAATGAAATTGGGATACAATTTTAGGCAGGTTTCTACTTGATTGTAGGCGGTGCGAATGGCCCATACGGCACTGAGTTCCTGACCAAGGTTGAGAAAGTTAAATCCTCTTTGCAGATTGAGTTCTGCTCTAAGAAATAGAGTTTCAGCAGATTCTTTTTGGGCATCGAGAAATTTGAACCGTTCTTTAAAGTGAGCCTCTACTTTTTGAAATTTGATCTCATCTTCCGAAATGAGTACATCGAGGGTTTCACAAAAACTTTGGATGTATAACTTATGATAGGGATTTACTTTTGATCCAAGCCGGTTCAGCTCCGCATAAGCTTTGTCGGTGTCAAGGTTTAGTACAGAGAGATAAGCACTTTGTAAACTGGGTTCAAAATTCCAAACCGGTTTTGGTTCTGATGCCTGCGCGGCAGAGAGGTAAAACAAAAAAAGGCAGGCGATTTGGCCTGCCTTTCTAAAGCTTCTTATCGTGTTGTGGTTACCCAACTTTCTTTTTTCGCGGAGCTGCTTTTTTCTTTGGTTTTTTCTCTTCCTCCATGGATGCCATATCTACATCTGCGAGAATGCGACCAGAATGTTCGTCAATAACGATTTTCTTCTTTTCACGAATCTCTGCAATCTTTTGTGGCGGAATGATGATATTACATCCTTCTGCAGCACCACGTACAACCCTAACTACAGCAAGACCATTGGAAAGGCTGGTGCGCAACCGCTCATAATACTTAAGCAATTTGTCGTCAATCTTTTTAGCTGCCTTCTCGCGGTCAGTAAGCAGACTTGCCTCTTCCTCCTGACTTTCGCTTAAGATCTCCTCCAACTCATTCTTTTTGTTTTCAAGATCTTCAGATCGCTCGCTTATCAGCGTCTCAATACTTTTGATTTCCTCCTTCTTTAGCTCAATTTTTTCTTTGGCTTCTTTTATTCTCTTCTCACAAATTTGAACCTCCAGTTCCTGGAGCTCTACCTCCTTGGTGATCGCATCGTATTCGCGATTGTTCTTTACATTCTTTTGCTGCTCGTTGTATTTTTTTACCAGCTTTTCAGCCTCTTTTATCCCTTCCTTATTCTTTTTGATTACCTCATCTAATTCGCTTAATTCGGCTTCAAAACGACCCATCCTGGTCTTGTAACCTTCAACCTCGTCTTCCAAATCCTGAACTTCATCAGGAAGATCTCCCCTGAGTTTTTTGAGTTGGTCTATCTTGGTATCAATGAATTGGAGTTTTACTAAAGCTTCAAGTTTTTGTGCAACTGTCTGATTTTCCATTACTTATAAATAACTAATTGGATTTGTAACCGATTTTGAAAAATAGACTGCAAAATTAGCAAATTTTTGATCTAAAACCTCCTTAAGCAGGTCTTTCGTAAACTGTTCACTCTCATAATGGCCAATGTCGGCAATCAGGATTTCGCCATCTGCATCGAAGAACTCATGATACTTGAAATCAGCAGAAATATAAACGTCTGCCCCTTTGGCCTTGGCACTGCCTAGCAAAAAGCTGCCTGCACCGCCACAAAGGGCTATCTTTTTTACCTTTTTTACAGGCAGTGCCGTATGTCTAATACTAGCGGCATTCATACTAGCCTTTAAATGCTGTAAAAAGTCAATTGGCTCCATGGCTGTCTCCAGGTCACCTGTCATTCCAGAACCTACTTCCTGATTGTGGTTGTCCAGGGTATTTATATAATAAGCCACTTCTTCATAAGGATGTGAATGGCGCAGGGCCTCAATTATACCAGATTCGAAATAGGCTGGGAAGATTACCTCGACCCTTACCTCCTCAACTTCTTCCAATTGACCAGCTTGGCCAATATGCGGGTTGGCTTCGGCCGTTGGTTGGAATGTACCAGTGCCCAATATCCTGAAACTGCAGTTCTTGTAGTTGCCAATGTTGCCTCCGCCTGCGTCATGAATCGCTTTCATTACCGGTTCTACAGAGGGTTTAGGTATAAAAGTGACCAGCTTTCGAAGACCTCCACTTTGAGGCGATAGAATTTTTAGATTCTTCAAACCAATTTTCTCCGCTATTTTGCTGTTCACTCCAGCCATCACATTATCGAGATTGGTGTGAATGGCATAAATGCCGATGTCATTTTTTATTGCTTTGATGATCGTTCGTTCTACATAATTTTTACCGGTTATTTTTTTTAATCCTTTAAATATGATAGGGTGATGGGCCACAATGAGGTTGCATTTTTTATCAATGGCCTCTTCTACCACAGCCTCTGTGCAATCCAGTGTAACCAGGATTCCGGTTACGGTCCAGTTTGGTTGGCCCGTGATCAGGCCCGCGTTGTCATATGACTCCTGATAGCTCAGTGGTGCCAATTGTTCCAGATGAGATGTGACGTCTTTTATCTTTATGGTATCCATTGAATGCTTAGTTTTGACAAAAATACAAAGTTATAAGTCTCTATTGGGATGGGCATATTTAATGTGTTGCTGTATCCATTTGCTGTTTTATTTCGAATTGCAACCGGAATTCGAAATCATCTTTACTCCATAGGGTATAAACGATCCTTTCAATTTGGAGTCCCCGTAATTAGCGTGGGTAATTTAAGTCTGGGAGGGTCAGGAAAAACCCCAGCCATTGAATACCTCATCAGGCTTTTGAGAAATCGGGAAAAGATTGCCACACTAAGCAGAGGCTATGGCAGGAGGACCAAAGGACTTCGGTTTGCAACCGAAGCTGACAATGTAGAGAGCTTAGGGGATGAGCCTTATCAATTTTATAGAAAGTTTGGCAAGGAGGTGCAAGTTGTGGTGGGAGAAGACAGGGCATTTGCAATTCCAAATATTCTTCATGGCTTTGAACAAACCTCTATATTGTTGCTGGATGATGCTTATCAGCATAGAAGTGTCAGGCCTCATCTCAATATTTTGCTCACTGATTATGCCAAACCATTTTATGAAGATTACCTGATTCCAATGGGTAGACTGCGCGAGGGCAGGGTGGGCGCTATGAGAGCCGATATCATCATTATCACCAAATGTCCTGAGTACCTTGACGCTGAGAGTCAAAAAATAATCAAGGAGAAGGTTGATAAATTCGCATATAGCAAACCAGTCTTTTTTTCTTACATCCAGTATGGCTCACCAGTATCATTTTTTGATCCACAGGAAAAAATGAAATCGAAAGTGGTTTTACTTTCAGGCATCGCCAAGGCCAAACCATTGTTGAGTTATATAAAAGGCAATTTCGAATTAGTCAAACATTTCGGATTTCGGGATCATCATATGTATACCCTAAATGAGTTAGCGCAGGTAAAAAAATTTATTCAGGCTCAACCTGATCCGGTTTCTTTGATTACCACTGAAAAGGACATGGTGAGGCTGTTACATCCGAAGTTTAAGGGG
>DATCZR010000324.1:0-6107 GCA_036525835.1 Cyclobacteriaceae bacterium | reverse complement strand
TTCTGACATCTTTAATTTATTTTTAATTAAATCCTATTTCACGAGTATTAATAGATAAAAATAATGCCCCCGATTAAAGTCAGGGGCATTTAAGGGTGTAATATAAGATTTGATATTAATTACCTCCTAAGTCCTCCATTTTTTGGTTCCTTCCGCCACCGCCCAACGGGAAAGAAAGTCCGAAGAATGGCCTGATATAATCCGTTGCTTCAATTGACCCATCTTCCAATTTAGCAAAGGTCCAACGATAGTCAGTGCCCACATAGAAGAACGGAGCCAGCTGGTATACGATGTTGAAGTTGGCCAAAGATCTTTGATCCAACGTAAAGGCATCATTCAGATTTAATAAACCTCCCTTAATGTAGTTTCCACTGATGGTGAGTTTATCTGCCAGTTTTGCTGCTTCCAATCCCACCTGAACTAATGCAGGTGATTCTGCGGAAATCTGATCCGGCAATAATAAGGCTCCATTGACTCTGAATTTACTAAACAACATCAAACTCAAATTGCCGTAAATACCTTGTTGTTGCGCGGCAGAACTGAGTGCCAGAATTTTTGAATCTTTGTTGATCTCATAGATAGCATCAAAAAATTGAGGCAGGTAATTATTTTGGTACCACAACCGCTCAATGCGTGCATTCAATATAACTGCCCCTGCCAGGCGCATATTACCTGAAAGTCCAACGCTGGTGCCCTTTCCATCGCCATACGTCAGGGAATTTGCCGTGAGGTACGCGTCTAGCGTATCGGATTGAACTCTCTTTAATTTACTTATTTGACTGTAGCCCACCAACTTGATAAATCCCGTATTTAAAAAGGTTACTCCCGCGTCAAAGGAGTTTGCCTGCATTCCTTTTTGTTGTAAGAAGAATCCAGTACTATCCGCATTTTTTCCTTTGTCTACTACGAATGACGCACCGAACTCCAATGTTTTCACGATTGGAATTATCGTTTTCCTTAATGGTCTGACGTATGGTCGAATGCCCAAAAGGTTGACATCCTTGATATCACTGTAGAGGGCCTCAACGCCAACTATACCTTTATAGTTCAGGTCCACATTAAGGCCAAACTTTCTGTATTCAAAACTGGGTGAGTTGGAATAGTTGTTGATCAGCGCACCGTAACCAAGAGAAACCCCGGTTAAGTCCCCGGCCCTTACATAAATGGCATCAGCTTTCTTTCTCCCAAAGCTGAAGTATCGAACCATACGCATAATTTCAATACCACCTTTAAATTCCTCATCGCGAAATTTTTTGGTGTCGATATTGAATTGGATGGGAATATCTAACCCAAAACCAAATTTGGAGATGCGGAATTCAGGCTGCAGCCTGAGGCCCACATAATTCTCGCCACCAATCTGAGTAAGACCGAAGGAAGCTTTAATGCTGCTTACACTGTCCATGAGCATAGCCTCCGGATCGATAGTGGCCAGGTCATTGCCGCCCGTTCCTTCTTGAGCCTTTGATGAAAAAGTGGCAACAACAATGAAAAAGGTAAAAAGTAGGAGTTTCTTCATATTAAAATAGATTTAATTCAAAAGTCGGGTTTAAAAGCTACATACCAGAATTTAACGCAAGGTAAGTCCATTTTGAACATACTAATGTAAGGTAATGGCTATTTTGGAGGCCATAAAGGCCGATATTGGTTAACGCAAAGGATTGAATTCAAATTACCAATCAAAGTGTATGGTATAAAAACAAGGAGATATTATCAGATTAGTTTCCATCATCTTGAATTGATAAAACGATTTATACTTTTTACGGCCAACGATTCTGTTGAAGATTGATCTCACATTCTACTGTTACAATGACTATTCATTAAACAAGAAATAATATTTCTGACAAATAAAAACATATCTCATTGATACTTGTTGAAGAGGTAATTCAAACAAAAACAAGTAGACAACATGAAACAATTATTTACATTGGCAATGGCTGCAGTAATTTCTACAGCATCACTTGCACAAACAAATGACGTAGTAGATATCGCCATCGGTTCTGCTGACCACACCACATTGGTTGCTGCTGTGAACGCAGCTGATTTAGTTGCTACCTTAAAAGGAGAAGGTCCTTTTACTGTATTTGCTCCTACCAACGCAGCTTTCGATAAATTGCCTGAAGGTACAGTAGCGAATTTATTGAAGCCTGAGAACAAAGCTCAGCTGGCTAAAATATTAACTTACCACGTGGTAAGTGGTAACATAGAAGCCTCAGCTGTTTTGGCTGCCATCAAATCTGGAAATGGAACTGCGGTCCTTACTACAGTAAGTGGAGATAAATTAACTGCTTCTCTTGATAACGGAAAAGTAAAATTGACTGATGCCAAAGGAAACGCTTCTTATGTAACTGCCACAGACTTGAAAGGCAGCAACGGTGTTGTCCATGTCATAGACACGGTGGTGTTACCTTAATTATTCTAAGATCATCAGAAGACAGGCATGCAATTCTTTGTATGCCTGTTTTTGTTTTGATAAAAGTAACTGTAAGCACATGGTTTCTTTCTTTTAATAAATAACCATTGAGATTCTGGTTACACCCTTTGTCGAATAATTGTGGATATGAGTACAGAATGTAAGAGATTGAAGCATAATTAATCTCAGTATGAAAAAGTTATTCTTACTTGCCCTTATTTTCACCGCTCACTTCGTAATGGCCCAGGAGGAAGAGGCTGCTACACTTAACGAGCTCAAAAATCAGATATCTAATTTAAGGCACACTTTTGATGGTATCGAGAAGAAACTGGATGATATCCTGTGGTACGATAAAGTGGGTGATGTTGCCTTTATTGATAAAGTGGTTATCACCGGGCCACCAAAGCCTGATCGGGTGGAGAAGAATAAGTCTCGTCAAGGATACGGAAATCCGTTGGCGTTTTCTTCCTACATATTTATCCCCAAGGATATTGATCCCAACAAGAAATACCCGTTGCTCCTGTTTCCGCATGGTGGGGTTCACAGTGATTTCAATACATTTTATGCGCATATCATCAGGGAACTGATGGCCCAGCAATACATTGTAGTGGCTCCGGAATACCGTGGCAGCACAGGATATGGCAGCGGATTTTACAAATCTATTGACTACGGTGGATTAGAAGTAGAGGACGTGTATGCAGCTCGCAACTACACCGTTGAGAATTATGATATTGTAGATGGCAAAAGAGTAGGGATTTTAGGCTGGAGCCATGGTGGCTTGATTACCCTCATGAATATTTTCGATCATCCTGAAGGTTATCAGGTCGCCTATGCCGGTGTGCCGGTTAGTGATCTGATTGCCCGTATGGGGTACAAATCAGATGGCTATCGCGATCTCTATTCAGTTGATTTTCATATTGGCAAAACAGCGGAAGAAAATGTAGAAGAATACAAAAAAAGATCACCAGCCTGGCAGGCCCATAAATTAAAAACGCCACTGTTGATTCATACCAATACGATCGATGATGATGTGAATGTATTGGAGGTGGAACATTTGATTAAGTCGCTTAAGGCAGAAGGAAAGAAATTTGAATACGAAGTGTATGAAAAAATTCCCGGAGGCCACACCTTTGACCGCATCGACACAAAGGAGGCGCAAAAAATAAGAATCAAGATCTATGATTTTTTGGGCGGATATCTTAATCCCCCAAGGAAGCTGGCGAATGTGAAAGCCTTGCGTTCGGCTGCCTATCGGTATTGAGCCATTTTACCAAATGGCAATAAAAAAACGGGAACGATTAATTGCTTAACTGTTCCCGTCTTAGTTGCCAAGCTTACCGTAGCAAGCGCTCAACTCCAAATTAACTTTTACAGACTAAAACCCACTGCCCTTATCTTGCGATTCATGCCTTGAGTTTCATGCAAGTGTCCGGTTTTCCCTAAGGCACCTGTACAACTCACATAAGTCCACCCCCACAGCTTCTTTGTCAGCCGTGTTCCGTAGAACACAACCTATTGTTTACTGTGGTTGTGTGCTCAACCTGTCAGTATGATAACTTGGTGAGATGAAGATATTATTAGAAAATATTCCTTCAAAGTTTTTGCAAAATAAGAACTGCACAACTTTTGCACCGAGTTATCCACAACTCTATCATGCCACTACTCTGTTTTCAATAGTTATTTATAACATGGGATCATTTCAATGAGAAACTGGCTTTCATTAATTCATTTGAATTTGGGCCAATAAATACTTCAAAATCACCAGGTTCTGTACCATAAGTGAAATCTTTTCTATAGAACGAAAGTTGTTCTTCCGTGATCTCAAAATCAAACTGTTTGCTTTCTCCTGCCTTAATCCTGGCTTTCTGAAATCCTTTCAATTCCAATACAGGGCGAGTGATACTTCCTGCCAAGTCCCTGATGTATAATTGCACAATCTCCTCTCCGTCTACCCCACTTGTGTTGGCTACCTTAATTGAAGCTGTAATCGATCCTCCGGAATTCAGTGTCGTGTCACTCATGGTAATTGTTGAATATTCAAAGTTGGAATAACTCAATCCGTATCCAAACGGATACCTTGGACCACTCTCCTCGTCCATGTAGTGTGTATAGAATATCATTCCTGGAGCAGTTGAAGGCCTTCCTGTCACTTTATGATTATAATAGACAGGGATTTGCCCAACAGACCTGGGAAAACTCATGGTTAACTTACCTGATGGATTGTACTTTCCGGTAAGCACATCAGCTATGGCATGCCCGGCCATTGACCCAAGATGCCAGGCTTCCACAATGGCTGGGATATTTTCTGCTTCCCATTCGATGGTTAGCGGGCGCCCATTCATGAGCACCAATACAATGTTTTTATTCACTTTATAAACTTCTTTCAGTAGCTCAAGCTGCAATCCAGGAAGTCCCAGCTCTGATCTGCTTCGTGCCTCTCCGGAAAGATAGGCTGGCTCACCCAAATTCATAATAACTATCTCCGCAACTCTGGCTACTCTAATAGCTTCAGCGAATCCCGAACGATCACTTTCTTCTATTTGCACTTCATTAAAAAAATTGTTGGGTCCTATTGAAAGTTTACAACCCGGAGCATAGGCAACATTGCTTTCACCAAGGGCCTCAACCAGCCCTTCATAAAGGGATACAGCAGAGTTGGCATCCGCTGCGGCTCTCCAATTGCCTAGCGGGGAATCTTTGTCTTTGGCTAAGGGGCCAATTAGCGCAACTTTTTTTGCTTTTATGGGCAATAGCTTATTGTCATTTTTTAGCAGTACGATAGACTTCTTACCAGCTTCACGTGCCAGATCCAAATATTCCTTTTTGTAAAGTGTCTCCTTCTCTCTTGCCTCATCAAAATACAGATAAGGATCATCCAATAGTCCCAGTCTCTGTTTTAGTGTCAATACCCTTCTCACGGCATCATCAATCAGCGAGATGTCGACTTCTTTGTTTTCCACCAGTTTCATTAGATTCTCTATATATGCAGACGCCTCCATATCGATATCAGACCCTGCCAGGATGGCCAGCTTGGACGCTTCGTATTTATCTTTTGCCACACCATGGGGTATTAGCTCACCTATCGAATTCCAATCCGAAACCACGACTCCGTCATATTTCCATTCACCCTTTAACAAGTCTCGCTGCAAATAGCTACTGGCCGTTGAAGGTATCCCATCAATGTCGTTGAAGGAATTCATAAAAGTAGCGGCTCCTATTGAAGCTGCTGATTTAAATGGCGGTATGACCGTGTTTAATAATTGGTGCTTCCCCATGTACACATTATTATAATCCTTGCCTGATTCTGAAAAAGCATAGCCGGCAAAATGCTTGGCACATGCTGCAATGGTTGTAGGATTTGCTAAGTCATTTCCCTGAAAGCCTTTGATTCTGGCCTTGGCTATCTCTGAACCCAGATAGGTATCTTCACCAGCACCTTCCATTACCCGGCCCCAACGCGGGTCTCGAGCTACGTCTATCATGGGCGCAAATGTCCACTGCAACCCAGCCGAAGAAGCCTCAGCCCCCGCAGCTCTGGCTGTGGCTTCCATCGTGGATAAATCCCACGAAGATGATTCACCTAAAGGAATGGGGAACATGGTTTTGTATCCATGAATAACGTCATAGGAAAAAATGAGTGGAATACCTAACCTGGTATTCTCTACAACTTGCTGCTGTACCTCGCGTGCATTTTTAG
>DATCZR010000323.1:0-2733 GCA_036525835.1 Cyclobacteriaceae bacterium | reverse complement strand
TATCGTTCCCAATTCCCAGTTTATTGCCGAGCAGGTGATCAACGATAGTTTCTCAGGACATAAAATCAGAAGAACACTTAAAGTGGGTGTGGCTTATGGTTCGGATGTCGAAAAGGTCACACAAATACTTAATAATATTGCCAACGAACATAAGCAGGTACTCGAAGATCCCGGCTCTAAAGTCTTGTTCATGGATTTCGGAAATTCCTCATTAGACTTCGAGTTGCGTTTCTGGGTCTCGGAGCTCTGGACAACAGACGCAATTCTTTCGGATTTGAGGTATGCCATCGATCGCGAATTCAGGAACGAAAATATAACCATTCCCTTTCCGCAGCGTGACCTCCATATCAAAAGCTGCGAAACTGAATTCAACTTGGCACATGCTCAATAAAACTATTCACTTAATAGGTTCACTTGAAGCTCATGAATTTCAAAAACCTATTTTCAGAAATACCCGCTGAACTAAAAAGCTTGGAAGATAAAGGGAAAATCGTTTCGTACATACCGGAATTTGGGAATGTCGATCCCGCGAAATTCGGAATTCACCTGACCACTGTAGACAACAAGAACTACAGCTGAAGAGATTCCGATGAGAAGTTTTCCATTCAAAGTATAGCCAAGGTGCTCTCTTTAACATTAGCCTTCAAATTGGACGATGATAAATTGTGGGATCGTGTAGGGGTAGAGCCTTCAGGTACGGCTTTTAATTCACTGATTCAATTGGAATACGAAAAAGGCATCCCCCGCAACCCTTTCATCAATGCCGGAGCCTTGGTGATTTGCGATATTCTGGTGATCCGCCTGAAAAACCCCAAACAGGACTTCCTGGAGTTCATCAGAAGCATTTCCGGAAATACCAGTATAGACTACTGTCTTAAAATTTCAGAATCTGAAAATCGGACTGGCTTCAGAAACGCAGCTCTTATTAACTTCATGAAAGGCTATGGCAATATAAAAAACAGCATCGAAATCGTTTTAGATTTTTATTTCAACCTCTGCTCGATCGAAATGTCCTGCAAAGAAATGGCGCAAACCTTTTTGTTTCTTGCCTCCAATGGCGTTCACCCCAAAACCCGGGTAGAGGTCGTCAGTGTCAGCAAATCTAAACGAATTAATGCAATCATGCAGCTATGCGGCTTTTACGACGAGGCAGGGGAATTTCCCTTCAAATTCGGATTGCCGGGAAAAAGTGGCGTAGGAGGTGGAATCATTGCAGTCCACCCAGGGAAATACAGCATTGCCGTATGGAGCCCAAAGCTAAACAAAAAAGGAAACTCTTATAAAGGAATGAGAATTCTTAAATATTTAACCAGCAGATCACAATCCTCAATATTTTAACTCATTGAAGAAAGCAGGTAGCGTTCAAGACGGTTCGCGCCAAGTACTTGTTGGAATCATTTAGCAATTTTTGACCGATAGAGCTTTTCACTCGAGTCCCCCAAAAGCTAAATCCACCTTTTTTGTTAAAGCAGGCCATAAAAGCTTTAAACATGACGTATTAATTACATTATTTAAGAATCTCTGTACAGAACCAAGGCTCCCCTGACGGGCTTTTGTCACACTCACAACTTGAAATATCCAATTGCATTTTATGCCATAGAACCTTAACTTGGAGAATAGCTAAAAAGACTCAAAAAATGAAGCGATCCAACATATCCATGAACTTGTTTAAGGATTTATTAATAACTATCTTTAATTCTTACTTCAGTATGCTTAGTACTCAGCCACGAATTGAAAGAAAATAAAATTTATGACTGTAATTCAACCTCGTAGGACCAGTATGTCCAGTGAAAACAAATTGCTATCTATTGCTAAGTTGGCCACTGGAGTAATTATAGCTGCCATTTTGTTTTCATTCGGAATCCCGGGTTTTATGGATCATAACCAGCAATCGGAAATCGCATTGAAAATTGGAAAAGATGTTTCCATCCTATATGACAATCTCCAGATAGCAAAAAACACTGCAATTAAAACCAAACATCGAGTTTGGGTTCAGTTTCTGGGAACCCATGGATACACCATATTTGAAGATATTAATGGTAATGGGGTTTTCGATACAGATGAACCAATGCGTAAAATCGATTTGAGCCCAGAAAATCAGTTTGGGATTAATTTCAAACAACCGATCCAAAATGTCTGGGGCTCAGGAACTGTATCTCAACCCATTGAGTTTATAGGGGGAAATAAAATGATTTACTTCAAACCCAACGGCAAGGCAAGCAGCAGTGGTGCTGTTTATTTTATTTCTAAAGCAGAATTTGGAAAGGATGAAGCGGATGTCCGAGCTTTAAAAATTGTGGGAGCCAATGGAAAAATCACGGTATTGAAAATTTCCCGCGATTATTCCCCTCCCTGGAAATAGAAAATAATTACAAGCCCCTCTCCCCTCACTTGATTAGATTTACAATCCTCATCTTCACGTCAATCAATCCCAGCTTAAACAAGAAACGCCGAAAATTGTTTTTCAAATGTAAATCTATCTTGTTGGCCTGATTTTTGCTTGAAACATTTTTGAACGAAAAGCGAGAATTAATAATTTTGGCAAAGAAAAGCTCTGCCTTATACTATTGGTGTCAATTATTTTTTAAAAAAGTGGAATTGATTATGAAATCTATCCGTTTGGGTGCACTAAAATTATTCATCAAAAACTCATTTTCAAAAAAAATTAAAAAAGAATCCGGCTTTACGATTATTGAGGTATTAATTGCGGCGGCCATTATTGTTTTTGGCCTG
>DATCZR010000322.1:0-5455 GCA_036525835.1 Cyclobacteriaceae bacterium | reverse complement strand
AAGAGTTCAATGGTCGCACGTTGATCAATTCAGACCTCGCTAATCTAAGCTTCATGGTGAGCGGCAGGACCTTGATCAATGGAAGAACACTGATTAACGGACGAACCCTGATCAACGGAAGAACCTTAATCAATTCAGTGTTTGATGTTCCGATGAGCTCATTCGAGAATTACTATAACAATACCAACGGTGATCTTGATCAGACCTTGATCAATCCCGAACTGAATGGAAGGACCTTGATCAACGGAAGAACGTTGATCAATGGTAGAACTTTAATCAATGGTCGCACACTTATTAATGGACGCACCCTGATCAATGGTCGTACCTTAATCAATGGCAGAACTTTGATTAATGGAAGAACACTTATCAATAGTGAAGAAGGCCCTGAAACAGATGCACCTGAGTTGGATAACATGTTAATCATCTTTGGTGAAAAGGATCTTGAGCCTGCTGACACGGTTACTATCAACGAAAAGGAATATTATGACTTTGGAGAAGAAGGGACAGAAGATGATTACGTACTTGAGTTCTTCTCCATCAACATGGTGAGCGGTACAGGAGTAACCTCATCAGGCACACCACATGTGATTGTTCCAGGTACATTCCTGTCCAGCAACTATGAAGTGACCTATGAGGCAGGTAATCTTGAGATCACTCCGGCTACCTTAACCGTAAGCACCTCAGCAACCCCTGACGTGATCACTTATGGTGATGAGGCTCCTGAATACGTGGCAGCATTTGATGGCTTTATTTTTAGCACCGAATTCTTTGAGGAAGGCAATACGGAAAAGGTGACCATCGCAGAGGACGCATCCACTGTGGTGCAGTCGGTTGATTATGACCTGCAAAAAGATAGTCAGCTTTACGCAAGTACAGGTATTATCAATGCGGGAACCTATGAAATTGTGCCAACCGTTAATCTGTTGCTGCCAGCCAACTATATAGTGGCGAATGGAACTTTTGGGTCACTGCTCGTCAATAAGGCGATCCCAGCCATTAGCGCAACCGGAGGTGAATTTACATATGATGGCACCCCTAAAGAAGCTTCTGGTTTTGCTTATGGAGTTGGAGGTATTGAAGATGTGCTTAGTCCTGCAGTGACAATTGACTATCAGGGCAATGGAGCAACAAATTATGGGCCTTCATCACAAGCGCCTGCTGATGCAGGTGATTACTTATCATGGTTTACTTTTGCCGGTAATGACAATTACCATCCAGCTGAGACTTCTGCATCAATATTGATTAATAAGAAAGCAGCTTCGGTAACGCCAGCCATTGCCAGCAAGACGTATGGAAGTGCTGATCCTTCATTTGCAGGAACGCTGACTGGATTTATTGAAGGGGATGGTGTTACAGCTGCATACAGCAGGGCAGAAGGAGAAACAGTCGCTGGATCTCCGTACGTTATTAGTGCAACGCTGAGTCCTGCAGGAGTACTCAACAACTACATTATTACTTACAATTCTGCCGCATTCACTATAAATAGGAAATCAGCCAGCGTAACTCCAGCGGTAGCAACTAAAACCTATGGTGCAACTGATCCTTCCTTGTCGGGTAGCTTAACAGGCTTCCTGGCTGCAGATGGCATTACGGCAGTGTACAGTAGAACCGCTGGTGAGAATGCCGGATCGTATACAATCAGTGCATCGCTAAGTGGAGACGCAGATCTTGGCAATTACCAGATTGTTTATAACACGGCAGCCTTTACGATTACCAAGGCCAACTCAACGGTTGTGGTAAACTCAAGCACATCAACTTATGATGGAAAAGCAAAAGTGGCCACAGGGTTTGCCTACGGGGTAGGTGGAGTGACTGATGTATTAACTCCGGGTATTACGTTCACCTACAATCCAGGAGGCTCAACAGCTCCAATTGAAGTTGGTACGTATGCAGTAACCGGCTCTTTTGCAGGAAACAGCAACTACAATCCTTCATTCGGAAGTGGATTACTGACCATTGATTGTCCTGCTCCTCCAGCTATTGTGAATTATGAAACAGCAGTTGGAAACGGAAACAGCAGTCCAGCTATCGTATCCTTACCAGCAGGTACAAGTTCAGGAGATTTGCTTGTCGTTGGATTAGTATATGAAAAGGGTACAGGTACCACGGTTTATCCACCGTCTGGATGGACGTTAATACTATCAGAAAATAAAGCAAATCAGTTGGGCATTGTAACCTACTACAAAATTGCTGGTGGAAGTGAGCCAACGACTTATGTATTTGACCTGACCAACAGTCCGAAATGGTCCATTGGAATTTCCCGAATCGTAGGAGCAGATCAAAACAATCCGATTGATGCTTCTAATGGTGCTTCAGGGAATAAATCGGACATGGCAGATGCTCCTTCTGTGACTACCAATATTTGCAATTCATTGGTGCTGGCTTTTTATTCGAATAAGAAGGACTCCGACTGGACGCCTGCGAGTGGTACCATTGAAGTCTATGATGAGCCCAATAATCAGAATGGATTGACCTCAAATATGATGGCTTATTTTATCCAAACAGATAAAGGAGCCACTGGGACTAAAACGGCCACGGCATCCTACAGTGAAGTATGGGTAGCCCAGCAGGTCGCAATCCGACCAGCCCTGGGAGGCACTGGATCAGCATCGGCGAGAAATGCAACTGCTTCTTCAAGTCCGGAAGGCAATCATACGGTGGTTGGAGAAGGATCCTTTACTGAGGCCTCTTCCGTATTGGTGCATGCCTACCCAAGTCCGGTTAAGGATTTTGTAAGCCTGGAAATTGAAGGTCTGGATGCGGACTCCACATCACCAAAAGTGGCTATATTTGATGGCATAGGGCGAGGTTATCCGGTCAACGGCAGCTGGCAGGGTGATGGTAATATTCGATTGGATTTCTCTAACATGCAGCGAGGGCTTTATTTGATTAAAGTCAGCCATCAAAAAGGAATTCAAACCGTTAAGATTTACAAAGAATAGTTACTGGGAGTAATTCAAATTCAAAAAAAGAATGATATTTATCATTCTTTTTTTTATTTATACTGCATCGATCTTATCCTGTTCGGAAAATGATTTTGTAAATTCGAATCAGTGAATAGCCTATGTCGTTTCTTATTCCTTTTTTCATTTTGCCTGACCTTAACAGCAGGTCAAGCACAAAACATTTTCCGCGAACTAGACAGTCTGAAGTCAGCCCTTTTTCGTGAGTCGAATGATTCAGCCAAAGTAGATATTCTTAATGAACTGGGAACTCGGTACCTAAGTCAAGATGTATACCGGGCACTTGACAATGGTAAGAAAGCCCAGAATTTGGCTAAAACAATTAATTATCGGAATGGGGAAGCTTTTGCATTAAAACTGTTGGGGCAAGGTCATGCATCTAATGGTAATTATCAGGAAGCCATCAATAGCTTTAAGGCTTCACTTGCCCTGTTTGAAAGTACCCATAACAAAGATGGTATCGCTAATATCTTGAATAATCTGGGCAGTATTTACTTTCTTCTTGGCGATGATGCTAAATCCATCGAATACCATCTGCAATCATTGAAAGTTGCTGAAGAGATAAATAATAAAGTAAGAATTGCTACCAACCTTAACAATTTAGGTACTGTTTATTTAAACAAGCCGGCTACAGCAAATCGTTCCCTTGTGTACTTCTTACGCGCCTTGCCCATATTTGAAGAGATTGAATATGATGATGGTATCGGAATCGTATCAGGTAACATTGGTGAGATTTATTTTAATAGACAGCAGTATGACTCAGCACTCACTTATTTCAATACTTATGTTACTATGTATGAAGGAATGCCTGATGCTGCGTGGGGCCTGAGCTATATTGGCCAAATCTACGCAAATCAAAACGACTTTGATCAGGCGTTTAAATTTCATGAAGAGGCCGTTTCTATTGCCCGGGATTTTGATTCAAAGTTGGATCTGGCTCAAAGTCTGCTAAGCCTCGCTTCAACCAAAAATAAGAAGAATGATTTTCCTGGATCAGTTGCAAGTTATAGGCAGGCTCTGGAAATCAGCGAAGAAATTAAAGCGCGCCAGGAAATAAAGAAAGCTTACGAAGGGCTTACCGAACAATACGCGAAATTAAATGACTTCAAAAATGCCTATATATTCAGCAACTTATTGATCCAGATTAAGGATACGTTGTACAATACCAATGAAGATAAAAAGATACAGCAGCTACAATTCAATTTTGATATTGAAAAGAAGGAAAGTGAGATTGACTTACTTACCAAAGACCAGGCCCTGAAAGAAGCAACCATTCAACGACAAAAAATTGTAAACTACGCTGCAGGGATTACGGGATTTCTCTTGTTGCTGGTGATCTTGGGTACCTACAACAGGTATAGATACGTGCGTAAAACGAATAAAATTATTAAGGATGAGCGGGATAGATCCCAGGAACTATTACTGAATATCCTTCCGGAGGAAACAGCCCGGGAACTGGAAACCGATGGTCATGCGCAAACGAGGTACTATGAAAATGTTACCGTTTTGTTTACCGACTTTAAGGGATTCTCATCTATTGCAGGCAAACTGTCTCCTCAGGATTTGGTAGCCGAACTCAATGATTATTTCGTAGCCTTTGATGAGATTGTAGATAAGTACAATCTGGAGAAGATTAAAACTATTGGAGATGCCTATATGTGTGCAGGTGGCATTCCCACAGCTAATGAGACTAATCCATTAGACGCGGTGGAAGCGGCCCTGGAAATGCAGGTGTTCATGAAAAACAGAATAGCAGAACGCATCCAGAAAGGGCTTGTGGCTTGGGAGTTGAGGATAGGGATTCACACGGGGCCCATTGTAGCAGGGGTGGTGGGAAAGAAGAAATATGCATATGATATCTGGGGTGATACCGTTAACGTGGCTAGCCGGATGGAGTCAAATAGCGAACCTGGAAAGGTTAACATATCATCCGCAACTTTTGAAAAGATTAAATCAGTGTATGATTGCGACTATCGGGGCAAGATATCCGCCAAGAATATTGGTGAGGTAGATATGTTTTTTGTAGGAGAGCGAATCGCTACTGCGGTTTCAGCCTAATTGCTTCGGTAATTTTTGTAGTTTCCCAATTACTTCTTCCAGATGTTCTTGTTTTTTGCTTTCGCGATTGGTTTTTCCATAGGAGGTATGGTAACGATGGTTTTCCAGAAAGACTTTCTGTGTTAGGTTCCACTCACGCTCTGTCTCAATAAATCCACGATTTTTCATTTCATTGAAAAGCCGGTTTCCAATTTCAAAAAAGTCATCTCGTCCCAGGTAGTCGAGGTCAGCATCGCACAAAATCTTGTCCAAATTGTTGTGTGGTGACTGCGGAATTTTGGTGGCCATGATCATGCTGCATATGGATTCCAATTGGGTAGCGGAAAAGCCAAATGCTGGTAAAGTCTCCTTGGCGAGCACACATCCTCTATCTTCGTGATTCTTGTAGGTGGTGGTAAATCCGGCATCATGGTACAGCGCAGCGATTCTCAGCA
>DATCZR010000321.1:0-9375 GCA_036525835.1 Cyclobacteriaceae bacterium | reverse complement strand
CAATAATATTTCCTCCTGGCATGGTACTAAAAATGTCAGGCAATACTTGAAACACAAGCGTAGGTCCAGCCTCGGGCGATTTTCCAAATGCAAATACAGCTGGAAAAATCATAAAGCCGGATAATAAAGCGATACCGGTATCCATTAATCCTACATAAACTCCACTTTCAACAAGATTAGAGTCTTTAGGGAGATACGATCCGTAAGTAATCATGATTCCCCATCCAATACTCATGGAGAAAAAGGCTTGACCCAAGGCGGCAAGAATACTATTCGGAGTGATCTTTGAGAAATCAGGCTTGAGATAAAATTCAACACCAGCCATAGCACCATCCAGCATCAAACTCCTAATGGCAACTATAAAGATCAAGACAAATAAAATGGGCATCAGAATTTTTGCTGCCTTTTCAATGCCACCCGAAACACCACCGAGTACAATAAAGACAGTCACAAACATGAATACACCCAACAGACTTACTGATGCTAACCCGTTGGCAGCAAATGCATCGAATCCGGCAGTGGCCCCAACCAGCGTTTTATAAATATATCCGATGGTCCATCCAGCAATTACACCATAGTATGAGAGCACGAAAAAGCTTACACCTAATGCCAGAATTGCTCCAGCACCCATCCACACTTTATTGGCGCCTGTGTCCTTGAATGCTCCAATCGTGCTTTTTTTGGTAAATCGACCGAGACCCATTTCTGTAAAAAGAAGCGGAACTCCAATTAAGAGAACACATAGAATATAGATTAGTACAAATGCACCTCCTCCATTTTGGCCGGTGATGTATGGAAAGCGCCATATATTTCCCAGTCCCACGGCCGATCCTGCCGCAGCCATGATGAAGCCAAACTTTGAGCCCCACTGGCCCCGGTTATCAGATGAAACGTTCATACTATAATATTTAGGTTAGTTTAGTCTTTTTACGAATCAGCCAATTTTGAAAAAAAAATCAACTAATCAAACCCTGTCAGGGATGACTAAGCATATTATCATCCATACGGGATAACAGTCTAGCCTATTATTGAATAATAGCTGGTATCGATGTGCAGAATTGCTGCTAGAATAAATTAAACTGATTCAATATCACAATGATGATGACGAGCGGACAGATGTACTTGATAAAAAAGGTCCAAACCTGAGCAGCAGTAACGCCAGCAAATTTAGCTGTAGCAAATGAGGGTGTTCCCTCACTTAATTCTGTTATGATTCTAGAAGGACCCATAATCCAACCCACATACAAGCATACAAACAAACATACAATGACAATAAAAAATGATCCCCAGATAAAATCCATGATATCCATAAAGCTGGTAATCGTTAGTCCAGAAAACTGAATACTCATGTTACTTAGTGTATCGTTGGCTCCCTTTGAGAGGGCGGAAGGTATGCCCACAGCGATGGCCGCGATGGCCACAGCCCAAGTCGCTTTCTTCCTGCTCCATTTCTTTTCATCAATCAACCAGGAACCAGGTACTTCTATCATCGAAATGGTGGAGGTAAGGGCTGCAATGCATAGCAATAAGAAAAAGAATGCACCCACAATATTTCCTCCGGGCATTTCATTAAATATTTGAGGAAGTATTTGAAATACTAAAGTAGGTCCCTGGTTGGGCTCCATCCCAAATGCAAAAACAGCAGGGAAAATCATGAGCCCGCCCATCAAGGCAACAGTTGTATCCAGTACGCCTATCCATAAAGCACTCTTGATGATACTTTCGTTCTTACCCAGATAGGAACCATAAGTAATCATGATACCCCAACCAATGGACATGGAGAAGAAACATTGACTCAATGCTTTAAGAAAAGTGGCCGCATTAATTTTTGAAAAGTCAGGCACCAGAAAATATTCAAGACCGGCCATGGCACCATCGAGTGTAACACTTCTAATGATCACGATAAAAACCAAAACAAAAAGTATGGGCATCAAAATCTTGGATGCTTTTTCAATTCCTTTGGCAATGTCTTTGGTTACAATGAGTAAATTAAGACCAATGAATCCGATAAAAAGTGGGATGACCACCAATGGGTTGGCTTGAAACTCCGTAAAAGACAGTTGTATGCCAGTGAGAGAAGTATAGATATAGCCTACGGTCCATCCAGCGATAACCCCGTAATAACTGGTGACAAAAAAGCTTACACATAACGAAAGCACGCCACCTAAAACCCAAAATCGATTACTGCCTGTATCCCTAAAGGCACCAATAGGGTTTTTGCCAGTAAGTCTACCTAGTGCTATTTCGTTGAAGAGCAAGGGGATACCTATCCCCAGTACACAGCATAGATAGATGAAGACGAAAGCGCCACCGCCATTTTCACCGGTTAAATAGGGAAAGCGCCAGATATTACCCAGGCCAACAGCGGAACCAGCTGCTGCCATGATGAATCCAAACTTGGATCCGAATTGACCTCTGTTGGCCATATGCGATGTGAATTAAGTTCGCGAAGGTTGGAAATAATTCCTTGATATTTATTTAAAGGAATTAAAATTATTTTTTCAGGCAAAGGATTTGGCTTTCCAGTATAGCCAAACCTTCAGAGAAGGTATGCGGTTGGTATCCTAGTCTTTCTTTCGCCTTGCTGATGTCAAAACCAGTTTTTAAGGGTCGCTCAGCGGTTTGTTTAAAGGTATTGGAGTCGGTTGGGTTGATGAGAGACTTATCAAGCTGGAAGTATTCAGCGGTTTTAATGGCTATGTCAAAAGGGGTCATCATCTCCTCTCCGGAAATGTGAAAAATACCTTTTGCGTTCTTTATGGCTAACAGGTAGCAACCCATAGCCAGGTCTTCTGCTAAGGTAGGCGTCCTCCATTGGTCGTTTACCACATTTATTGTTTTGCCGTTTTCCAGGCTTTGCTTGACCCAAAGCACAATGTTGGATCGGCTTAAGTCAGAAGTGATGCCGAAAACCAAAACCGTTCTGGCGATCGCCCAATCAATGTCACTGGTTAAGATGGCTTCTTCTCCTTCCAATTTACTTTCCCCGTAGAAGTTTACTGGTGACGGTTTGGCATCTTCTTTTATGGGGCCATGAGTTCCATCAAAAATGAAATCAGTTGAAACATGGATTAGTTTAGCCTTATTTTCTTTGCATGCTTTCACCAAATATTCAACTGCCGTGACGTTGGATCGCCAGCATTTGTCTCGCTCAGTTTCACATTCATCCACTTGTGTCATCGCAGCGGTGTTGACGATGACATCGGGCCTAGTTTCGGAGACTACTGCTTCAATAGAAGTCTGATTGGTAATATCAAGTATTTTAAATTTACCCCGTTTTAATTTAATGGATAACGGACTTCTGGCAGTAGCCACTAAATCTATATCATCTTTGCCATCGAGCAATTGCGACAATTTTTGTCCCAATAAACCGTTGGCTCCAGTGACGAGTATTTTCATTTAGGATTTTCAGGATATAAATAACCGTATAGCTCGGTTATTTTCTTTTTGGGCATTTCCTCCACGGTAACGGTGTACATGATGTTTTTCAGTGGACGATCGGAATCATCTTTTTCCATCTTGGCAATTTTGTCAACGACATCAAGCCCTTTGATAACTTTTCCAAATACGGTGTACTCATCATCCAAATGGGGGGCACCACCAATCGTGGTATAAGCTTCTATTTTTTCCTGTGAAATGTTTTTGCGCACCTTTATTCCAGTCTCTTTTTCAACTCTTGGCATCAGGCTGTTCAGTTTTCTTTGATAGGCTTCCATGTCACCTGTGTAGTAAAGTTGCCTCATGGTATCATACAACATTTTGTCCTGCATGAATAATTTTTGCAAACCGGAATTTAGCTTGACCTGATCTATTGATAACTGATCGATATTCTCTTTTGGTATTATTGTACCCTGCACAATGTAAAATTGACTCCCGCTTGACGCTTTGGTTGGGTTTACCTGGTCTGGTTGTCTGGCTGCTGACAATGCTCCTTTGAGATGAAATAACTTGGGATTGAATTCAGAATCTATATTGTACCCAGGTCCACCATTTCCTAGCTTTTGACCTGGAGAAGAATTTTTAGAATCCGGATCTCCTCCCTGAATCATAAAGCCGTCAATAACGCGATGAAAAAGCAGGCTGTCGTAAAAGCCGTTTTTGGCCAGTTTGACAAAGTTTTCTTTGTGTTTGGGCGTTTCATCATAAAGGATTGCTACCATGTCACCCATTTCTGTTTTGAAAGTCACCACGTAATCCTTTTTCTGCGCGCAGCCAGTAAAAAGAATGAAGATTCCTGAAATGATAAAGAAAGCAATTCGTTTCATTTTGAGATATAATTATTTGAAGGTTTCAAAAATAGATCAAAGCAATTGGTTCTCAAAAGGAAATTTATGGATTCAAGGTTGTTGATAGTTGAAGCGAGAGATTGAGAAATATCATTTTAGCACTTCCGTTCCGCTCTAAGTAGTAAGAGGCGTCAGACATTATCCTATTGGCCTTTTCAATTTTGATTACATCCAATACCTTACTGAAGTCCTGGATGAATTTCATTTCGCTCCCTTGAGTTCGGTTGATGGAGGTTGAGCCGGCCATGTAAAGTAATGATTCACGCATCATGCTCATGCTGTAATGCAACATATTCCGTTGGTTCAGTTTGTCAAGTTGGTGAAACTCGTCAGCCATCCGCACCAGATCTCCATAACTCTTTTTAAAACAGGCGCGCATCCAGTCAACAAATAAATTCTGATTGATATTTTCATCATTTTCAGAAATACGAAGTGCCAGATTCAAATCTCCATCGGCTAGTTGAATGATGCTTCTTCTATCTGCTTCAGTAATTTCGGTTTCATTTTTTAAATAATCCTCCAAATCCTCATCAGTTAAAGGAGGCACTTGAATGAGTTGTGTTCTGGATAGAATGGTAGGCATCAACCGATCAGCTGCATTCGTCACCAAAAAGAAAAAAGTATTTTGAGGTGGTTCTTCCAATATTTTTAAAATGCCATTAGCAGCAGAACCGTGCATGTATTCGGGCTGCCAAATAATCATCACCTTATATGGGCTTTCAAATGATTTTAAGGAGAGTGTTTTTATGATTGATCGGCTTTCTTCTTTTGATATCAGTGCCTGTTTATTCTCACCGCCATAATAATTGGTCCAGTCATCCAGTTTTCCAAAAGGCTGTTCGATCAGGAAAGCGCGCCATGACTTCGTAATCTCCGCTTTAAAACGTTCTACATCTTTGTCATTCTTGATATTGCTCAATGGAAACACAAAATGAAGATCAGGATGAATGTATTTAAGATTCTTGGAGCATGCAGCACAAACTCCACACGCATCGTCAGGCCTTCTGTCTGTGCATTGGATGTAGGTTGCGTAGGCAAGTGCGAGCGGAAGGTTGAGCGCGCCTTCTTTACCAGCAATAAGTTGAGCATGCGCCATCTTATTGGATTGCACGGATTGAATCAGCTTGCGCTTTATTTCCAAAAGACCTGGTATATCTGCAAATCTCATTCCTTAGCTGCCTTTTTCTCCCACACCCTGTTCCCATGAGTTGTTTCGAACAGGTGATGCAATATTTTTTTGTCTTCTTCTTCCATTGTTTTTCCTCTTCTCTGGTAAACTTTTTCCGCAGTATCGAGCATTTTGTTTAGCTGAAAAGTGCTAAACCCGGCTGCCCCTCCCCAGGCAAATGAGGGGATAAATGTTCTGGGAAATCCATCTCCGAAAATGTTGCACCCCACACCGACAACGGTGCCCGTATTGAACATGGTATTGATGCCACACTTGCTATGGTCGCCCATAATCAGTCCACAGAATTGTAGTCCGGTGTCTTTAAATCCTCCTTTCTTATAATTCCAGATCTTAACATTCTCATAGTTGTTCTTGAGGTTGGATGTATTCGTATCTGCACCCAGGTTGCACCATTCTCCTATCACAGAGTTGCCCAAAAATCCATCATGTCCTTTGTTGCTGTAGCCGAATATTACCGCGTTGCTGATCTCGCCACCTACTTTTGAAAAAGGACCGACTGTACTATCTCCTCTAATCTTTGCTCCCATATTCACAGTGGAACCTTCGCACAATGCAAAAGGTCCACGAATCAATGCTCCCTCCTGAACCTGTGCATTTTTTCCAATATAAATAGGTCCGTGTTCGGCATTAAGTACAGCTGCTTTTATGGAAGCACCCTCTTCGATAAATATATTTTTTCCAACCTGCCCGTAGATTATCGTGTGCGAATCGGTTAGTTCGCCTGATTTTCTATCTTTTGTTATAAGCTCAAAATCCATTTTAATTTGAGCTCCATTGTGTTGAAATATTTTCCACACTTGATCGATAAGGGTGATTTCGGGCGCATAGTCTATCACCTTGATACCATCAAACGAAGTCTTGCTTGTTTGGGCGGCAATCAGAATCCCATGATGCGCAATGGCTTCTTCTTTTTTCAGTGACTTAATTGATTTCACCAATTGGTCATCCGGACACACTGCTCCATTTATTAGGAAGTTATCCTGGGTACTTTTGAGTATGTATTTTTCAGAGAGGTAGTTATCGGTATGAAATGAGGCTTTTGTGCCTAAGTGCTTTTCCCATTTTTCGGTGATGGATAAAATACCTACCCTGATTTCAGATACCGGCCGGGTGAGCGTAAAGGGGGAGAGATTCTGGCGAATGGATGGATCATCAAAAAGGATTAAGTTCATTCAGTAAAAATAGGTGGCCCAGAAGAATGATAGGCACAAACAATCCATTAAAATTGAAAAAAAGAAAGGTCTCTTGTGGAGACCTTTAGTACTTTAAGTAAGTGGATATTACCCCTTCTTACCGTATTTCTTTTGGAATTTCTCCACACGACCTGCGGTATCCATAAACATCTTCTTGCCAGTGTAGAATGGATGTGATGCAGAGCTCACCTCAACCTTAATTATAGGGTATTCCTTGCCGTCAGTCCACTTGTCAGTCTCATCTGAGGAAGCGGTAGAGCGGGTTAAAAACTTGAAATCACACGAGGTGTCCCAAAAAATCACCTCTTTATAGTCTGGATGTATGTCCTTCTTCATAGCTATTTTTCTAACGGACTGCAAAAATAAGGAACTGACGCCTATTTACAAGGCCTTGTTTAACCATAATTGTTGGTCAATTAAAAACGTGGTATTTTGGTGCGAAATGCCAGAAATCAGCATTTCTATTAATTAAGGGGCCAATTTCCTTATCTATGCGACTAAAATGAGGTGGATATTTTTTATTGTTTTGTCTCTTTTATCGTGGGGTGTTAAGGCCCAGAGCACGAATGCCTCTTTAAATGAGGATTACAACCACTGGATTGACCGCTATGAAATTAAGTCAGGAAAGGTAGCTCCTGAGCTGTTTACTTCTGTGAAGCCATACAAGCGCAAAGCCATTGCTGCCTATGTCGATTCGCTTGAGTCCAGGTATTCTTCTTTTAATAGTGCGTCTGATCAATTCAATCGGCAGTATTTGAGAAATGATAATTGGGAATGGAGCCGATCGGCAGATAATGACAGCGAAAAGCCAACATTGACCCATTTTTTTAGAAAGAAGTCCGATTTCTTGAATGCTGATTTGCCCGAGTTTGACATCCACGTCAATCCAGTGATTTATGGGGCGATTGGGCATGACGGGGAGGCAGGAGAGTCTATTTATATCAATTCCAGAGGGGTTGAAATAAGGGGAATGGTTGATAGAAAAATTGGTTTCTACACCTTTCTCACCGACAACCAGGCCAGACTTCCCTCATACGTTCGTGGTCTCATGGTACAAAATCCTGTTGTGCCTCATGAGGGCTTCTGGAAAACATTCAAAGACAATGGGGTAGACTTTTTTCAAGCGAGGGCCTATATTGATTTTAATCTGAGCAAGCATGTCTACATGCAATTTGGCCACGACAAGACTTTTATTGGAAATGGTTATCGCTCTCTTATTTTTTCTGATTATGCGCCACCTACTCTTTTCTTGAGAACCAATGTCAAAGTTTGGAAGATCAATTATTTATTTCAATTGAATAGGGTAGTAGCAGATAATAAAAGTCTGACCGGGTTCAATGCTGCGGGCCAGCGGAAATACCCGGAGAAGTATATGGCGTTTCATCACGCCAGTATCAACATCGGTAAGAAATTTAATCTGGGATTTTTTGAATCAATAGTTTTTAGCCCCAAAGATTCTATTAACAATGGTTCATTCGATATAGGATATCTGAACCCTGTCATTTTTTACCGGGCCATTGAACAACAATTTGGCAGTAGCGACAATGCCATTCTGGGTATGGACTTTAAATGGATACCTGCAAAACGTGTTTCCATCTATGGCCAGGCGGTATTTGATGAATTTCTGCTGGACAGGCTTAAAGAAGGTAATGGATGGTGGGCCAACAAGTTTGCCATACAAGGAGGGGTAAAATATATCGATGCGTTTGGCGTAAATAATCTTGATGTTCAGGCAGAAACAAATATAGTGAGACCCTACACGTATTCGCACAATACCCAGTTTGGTAGTTATACCAACTACCGGCAATCATTTGCTCATCCGTTAGGGGCTAACTTTAATGAGCTGGTGGGCATTGTCCGTTATCAACCCATACCTAAATTTAATCTCATCGCCAAAGGCATCTATGCTGAAGTGGGGCGTGATACCACTAATGTCAATTGGGGAAGTGATTTATTAAAAAGTAACTCCTCGCGTCAGCAGGAGTTTGGTAATTCAATAGGGCAAGGAATCTCAACAAGCATAATGTATTTAGACCTCACTGCATCGTATATGTTAAAACACAATCTCTTTATAGATTTTAAATTAATAAGAAGAGATCAGGACGTACCGGCAATATCCAAAAGGACCAATACTACCATAACTTCACTAGCTTTGCGCTGGAATATTAGCCAGCGACTGTACGATTTTTAATGAAGACATTCCTACGTATTCTTAACTATTCTCCAAAAATTGGACTTCGTCTGGTGGGGTTCTTCCTGTTTTCTATTCTAGGCATCATTTTCGGAGCATTCAACATTGTTTTGGTTATTCCTATGCTTCAGGTATTGTTCAGCCGCAATATTGATGAACCTATTCCGCCTATCCCTGAATTTAGTTTGTCATCGGATTATTTAGTAGGTGTCTTTCAACATTACTTCCGTTTAATTATACAGGAAAATGGCTCTTTGAATGCGCTTCTATTTGTCTGTGGATTAATAGTGCTTTGCGTTTTGTTTGCCAACATCTTTCGATTCCTGGAACGTGTGGTTGCCACCAAGATTAGAGTTGATCTGGTCCGCAACATCAGGCTTGATATTTTTGATAATGTATCCAGACTGCATATTGGGTTTTTCAACAGTGAACGCAAAGGAGATCTGATTTCTCGCTTTACAAATGATGTGCAGGAAATAGAGGTAGCGGTCATGAATAGTTTGAAGGCGGTTTTGA